>JBAIYF010000143.1:0-4742 GCA_037916115.1 Anaerolineales bacterium | reverse complement strand
GTTGGATGGCGCTGGCGGTGATCGGAACAGCCTTGTTTGTTTGGGCGTATCTGGTGTACATCCGCTCGCAGGTGGCGCAGGGCATGGGCATTCCGCGCTGGTATGCGTTTACCACTCCGCTTGGGGCGGGGGTGTTTGCGGCGATGATGCTCACCTCAGCATGGAAGGTGGTTACCGGGCAGGGTGTGACCTGGCGTGGAAGAAAGTACCATCCATGATGGGAGTAAAATATGGGTGGAAATTTTCACAATAGAAAAGGATTAATTGTAATGAAAAAGATCGTATTTTTAATTCTGGCGGGAATGTTGATGTTGAGCGCATGTGGTCCAAGGGGTGAAGGGGTGCAAGCAACCGATTATTGGATGCGCTCTGGCATGAAGGACGGCAATAGTGCCGGATATATGATGATCACCAACTACACCGATGCCGATGTGTCGTTCCTTGGCGCGTCTTCTGATGTGGCGGCGGCGGTGGAGGTGCATTTGAGTTCGGTTGACTCTAACGGCGTGATGCAGATGGCGAAGCAGGATGCGGTTGTCATTCCTGCCGGGCGGGCGTTGGAACTCAAGCCGGGCAGTTATCACATCATGTTCATTGGTTTAACCAAAGATCTGGTAATGGGGGATGAAGTGACGCTCACGCTTCACTTTGACGGATACGACGACCTGACTCTGACCGTCCCTGTAAAAGATGCCGCCGATATGGGCGGCTCAAGCATGGATGGTCACATGCCGTAGGGATAATGGGATCGCCCCGCCACCATTGGCGGGGCTTTTTTATTTGGGAACAAAATAATGGAACCTTGCGTTAACTCTATAAATAGGAGATACCATGAAGAAGATAACTTTATTACTACTTGCCCTTGTACTTTCAGCCTGTTCGCTGATGCCCGCTTCGGAGGTTGACCAAAACCTTGCCAAATGGCGTGATTCCAATGTGACCCATTACAAATTTGACCTGATGATCGGCTGTTTCTGCGTATTCCGCAATGAAATGCCCTTGACCATTGAAGTTAAGGATGGCGAAGTGGTTTCGATCACCAAGTCAACCGGTGACGTTGTAGATGCAACCGACCCCAACTACGAATTTTTCCAGACCTATGCGACGATCGACCGCCTTTTTACTGCTCTTGAAACGGCACGCTCCGAAGGGGCGGAGCAGGTCACTGTCAGCTATGAGCCGCTCTATGGTTTCCCGGCTGAGGCTTATATAGACCGTTCGCAGCAGATCGCCGATGATGAACTATCACTACAGGTTTCCAATTTCGTTGCGCTTCAATAACGGAAAGTCATGAATAAAAAAACGACGGTGGTTTCACCGTCGTTTTGCTTTAACTCGCCTGGTTTTTATTCTTCTTGCAGCGTTCGCTGCAATAGATCACATTTTCCCAATCCTTGCGCCATTTTTTACGCCACACGAATGGCCGCTTGCAGACCGGGCATATCTTTTTGGGCAGGTTCGCTTTTTGAACGTTGCGCATGTCCTTTCGATGCGTCTAATAACGTAAGTTTTACTTTTGTTCAAGACGTGGATGTCAGCTACACGTCACCGAGCAAAACCTCATCAGGTCCGCGGTCGATCTCCCATGGATAGGTAATGAAGGCATCCGTTACTGCGGCGTAATAATCCGGGCGGACACTGCCAAACAAACTACGATAAGGGTTGAAGTGCAATACACAGGTTTCAGGGAAGCCGCCCGCCGCCGAAACTCGGTTCTTCACAGCAGTGATGGTGCGTCCCGACCCCCAAACATCGTCCACGATCAGGGTGGGGCGTCCGAGCAATTTATCTTCGGCAGGGAACTGGATGAACTCGGGCCACGCCATGAACTTCGCAGATTTCTCGCTCTGAGTCTGGGCGGGGAAGTCCACCGCGGCGGTGAGGATGTGGGTGATATCCATTGCCTCCGCCAGCATGCCTCCGGGGATGATGCCTCCACGCGTGATCATCACCATTGCCGTAAATTCACGCTTGAACTGCGGCAGCAGATGGTCGATCAATTTATCCACCTCTTGCCAGGTAATCATCTCTTGTCTGCGGGGTTCGGGTTTCATGAGGATATTGTATCAAAAGACCCCAAAGGGTGGAAAAACTTTGGGGTCCGGTATCAAACGTCAGGAAGAAAGAACCGCCGCAAGCGGAGCCGGGGCTTGCACCTGTGCAGGAACTTTTCCTTCTACTGTGGCTTTTTCCACATCCCTTGCCCAAATATACAGGCAGGTGTGGTATGCCGTGTTCGTATAGGAACTGAAAATGTTAGAGACCATTACGAACAGGAAGAAGACGAATATGCCGATGACAATGCCGATCACCGAAAGGGTTGCATTTCCTCCAGAAAGGAGGGATAACCCGCCGCCAATGGCGAATGCAACAACCAAACCGACCACCCAGAATACAAACCCGATCAGCCCGGTCACAAAACGTACGCCGATGGTGCTCACGCCAATGAGGAGAAGATTTTCACGGGTGATCTTCCAAACGCGTTGCAAGCCGTCTTTGAGGTTCAGGTCGTCGATGATCATGGCGGGTAACACGAGTGCCGCGGCTTCCGTCCACAGTGTTTCCATCAGACCGGCTGCCTGGTTTGCAAGACCGGCAACCAACCCGCCCCTGCGTCCGCGATTACGCTGTGCCGCCGCTTTAACAAGGTTCACCGCAGTGGATGCAGCCGCAAGCGTGACGATGTCGAAGAAGTCGCGTTTGACGATGTTCCAGGCGTGGTCCATGCGCCCGTCGCCATTGGTGAGGTAACCGTATATAAGGTAGACCGTCATACCGGAAAAAATGTAACTGACAATGAATTGGGCAAAGATCATGACCGCGCCCAGAATGTAAAGAATGGCGTTGCCAAAATCGCTGCCACCAAAGATTAGCACCGCGATCGCAATGGGGATGATGCCAATAACAGAAACGATGGCACCTGCGATCAGGGCATAGATCGAAGGCTTGAGCAGGTCTTTATCTTTAAACGCCATGCTCCACGCCTGTTGAAGGAACGACCATCCGCGTGAAAGACTTTGCATACTGCACTCTCCTTTTTATTTTCAATGATTATAGCAAACTTGTCGAATTTCCAACCCGCTGTTTATTCGAAGCAGTATAATCGGGCAATTCCAAACCTTATCAGGAAGTGCCCATGAAATACCGATTAACCTTTGCATTGCTGCTTGCAGCTGTGCTCCTCTCCGCTTGCGGCTCCACGCCCCAGGCTATACCCACCCCCACGCTTGACCCCATTGCCCAAAAGGGACAGGCGGTATTCAATGCCCGCTGCGCCACCTGTCATGCCCTTGTGCCCGATACAATCATCATCGGACCATCGTTGTACGGCATCGCCACGCGCGCTGAAACCCGGGTGGAAGGACAAACTGCGGAAGAGTACATCACCATGTCCATTTTGCGTCCAGGTGATTACGTGGTGGAAGGCTTCAATAACGTCATGATCACCAATCTAGCCAAGGAACTGACCAGTGAAGAACTGAATGCACTGGTCGCATTTTTGCTGACAATGAAATAACCCGCTGCCCGTTGCGGGAACAAACGAATACAGAGGAGAATGTATGAAAGTTTGGATCAAACGTGTCTTTACAGGCTTGGGCATTTTGCTTCTCGTTGGCATTGCCTATGCCGCCTTCGCACCCATCCCACAAGATGAAGTGCTGCCCGAGGAAAAATGGGGGGCAGGTTCGAGCAGTGTGGAGCCCGCCTGGAGCGGACTTCAGCGCGACTTTCCCGCCACCAATGAAACAGCAGATAACCCCACCACGCCCGAAAAAGCGGAATTGGGGCGCCTCCTTTTCTTTGACCCGGTTCTGTCTCAAAACAATGACATGTCCTGTGCCTCGTGCCATCACCCCGACCTCGGCTTTACCGATGGCGCTGCCCTCGCCATCGGAGCCGATAACAAGGCATTGAACCGCAGCACCATGAGCTTGTGGAATGTTGCCTACAACACCAACTTCTTCTGGGATGGTCGTGCCGCCACGCTTGAAGAGCAGATGGTCACCCCGATCACCAATAAAGATGAAATGGGCGGCGACCCGGATGAGATCGTTACAGAACTCAAAGCCATTCCCGAATATGTAGACCTTTTTGAAAAAGCCTTCGGCAGCTCTGATGCTGTGACGTTCGAGAATGTTCAGGCTGCAATTTCTGCCTTTGAGCGCACTCTTGTTACCAACAACTCGCCCTTCGACCGTTACGCTGCGGGGAATGTGAACGCTCTTACCCCCGCCCAACGCCGCGGACTTGCCCTCTTCCGTTCGGCAGCAACACGTTGTTTTGAGTGTCACTCCGCGCCGACCTTCAGCGATGACTCGTTCTCGGTGACGGGCGTGCCCGATCTGCCTGGTCAACCGCACGATGCGGGGCGTATGGCGGTTGAACCGTCCAGTTTGGATGGGGCGTTCAAAGCACCCACACTTCGTAACATCGCGTTGACCGCACCTTATATGCACAATGGCGTTTTCAACACGCTGGAAGAAGTGGTGGACTTTTATGCCAAAGGCGGCGGACGTGATGCCGGTGTTGAAAATGTGGATATTCACGTTCTCGGCTTTGATCTGACCGAACAAGAAAAAGCTGACCTGGTTGCCTTCCTTTATGCATTGACGGATGAAAGCAATGTGCCAGAGATCCCTGCTTCTGTGCCCTCCGGGTATGCTGTGGTGGAAAGCCTTGGCGATACGCCCGCGCGCGAAACTGTCCGCGAGGTGAATGCTTCAGAAACGGAAGCCGCTTCC
>JBAIYF010000142.1:0-2813 GCA_037916115.1 Anaerolineales bacterium | reverse complement strand
GAGAACATTGCAGCGGAACGTCCACACATCACACGCGAAATGCAGGATGCGTTTTCGATGCGCAGCCATCAACGCGCGATTGCCGCCATTGACTCGGGGCGCTTCAAACAGGAAATTGTGCCTGTTTCCATTCCCCAGAAAAAAGGCGACCCGAAAATTGTGGATACGGACGAACGTCCGCGCCGCGATACAACCATGGAAAGCCTCGGCAAACTCAAAGCGGCTTTCCGTGACGGGGGAACTGTCACTGCCGGGAATTCATCTGGTTTAAATGATGGTGCTGCGGCGCTTCTGCTCATGAGTGCAGAAAAGGCAAAATCACTTAACCTCAAACCGCTTGCCCGCATTGTGAATTCCGCTTCGACGGGAGTACCTCCACGTGTGATGGGTATTGGACCTGTTCCTGCGACAAGGAAAGCGCTTGACCGCGCAGGTTTAAAGATTCAAGATATCGGTTTAATGGAGTTGAACGAAGCCTTTGCCGTACAATCTTTGGCAGTAATTGAAGATTTACAAATTGACCCCGAGCTTGTCAATGTCAATGGTGGCGCCATCGCCATCGGACATCCGCTCGGTTGTTCAGGCGCGCGTCTTGTGACCACCCTTGTTCACGAAATGAAGAACCGCACTAACGTCAAATATGGTGTTGCGACTCTTTGTGTGGGTGTTGGTCAGGGCGAAGCAACTGTAGTTGAATATTTGGGATAATTAAGGAGAAACATGAAAAGACTTCTCAGCCTTATTCTTTTGGGGAGCCTTGTTGCGGCGTGTGGACCACAGGTGACGCAAAACCCTGTCGAAACACAAGAAGAGTTGTCCACGCCAACTGCCGCAGCAACGGAAGAGGTTGCAATCGAGTCGGCTGCCGCCCCGCAGGAAACGCCATTACCCCTGGTTTCGGAAGCGCCCATTATCGAGGCGCCGGAACTCCTAAACATTGAAATGATGGATGAAATGAACGGCTGGGCGCTGACCGAACAGAATGTCGTCCGTACGGATGATGGCGGCGTGACATGGTACGACATCACCCCGGAAGGGTTGAACGAGGTTGGCTACTTTATCTATGCCGATTTCTTCGATGCCGCGCATGCCTGGCTGCAACTGCCGGATATGAATAACATACCAAACGGCGGTACGCTTTACCGCACTGCCGATGGCGGCTTGACTTGGCAAACCTTTGCAACACCTTTTAGTGACGGTTCAATCCATTTTGTGGATGAGCAGAACGGCTGGATGATGGCAAATCTCGGCGTGGGTGCGGGGTCGAATGCTGTTTCCATTTTCAAAAGCAGCGACGGCGGCGAGACCTGGGAACGCACTTACACCAATGACCCCAATCTTGAAGGCGTAAACGAAACCCTTCCGCTCAGCGGCTTGAAGGAATTCATCTTCCCACTCGATGCAGATACAGCATGGATCGGCGGCGTGATCTACGCACCCGGTGAAACCTATCTCTTCCGCACCGATGACGCCGGGGCGACATGGTTCAATATCAAACTCGTCCTGCCTGAAAAATCTGCCAACAGCGACCTGAGTATGCAAGGCATCAAGTTTATCTCTCAAGAAGAAGGTCTGCTTGCGCTGCGCATTACAGCAGAAACACCGAAGACCATCGTCTACCGCACGACCAACGGTGGTAACACATGGGAGCAATTACCTGTCGAATTTGAAGGCTACGGGCGGCTCTCAACACCGTCGGCGAGTGAAATGATCTTCTATGCCGATGGTCAGTTCTACGTCACGAGCGATGCGGGTGCAACCATCGAACAGGTGACACCAGATATTTCTTTTGGCGACACCATCATCGACATGAGCTTTGTTAATTCCCAGATCGGCTGGGTAATCACAGAAGATGAAAATGGACGCGCGCTATATCGCACAGAGGATGGCGGCGCGACATGGACTGAGCAGATCCCTTAACGCTTCATTTCGAACCTCAAGCCGGACCCTGTTTTCTGAAAGTGTAACTACACTTATGAATTTCACCCAAAGGAGAGTGCCATGAATAACCTTGTACGTGATTGGATGTCCAGCCCTGTGATCGTTGTTGACCCTGACTCGAGCGTTTCGTATGCCACTACGCTGATGCGCCGCCGCAATATTCATAGTGTTGTGGTGGATGTCAGCGAAAAGAACCCGGCATATGGCATTGTGACCACGACTGACATCCGCGACAAGATCGTGATCGCCGGGCGCAACCCTGCTGAAACGACTGTGCGCAAGATCATGTCTGGTCCTATCATCACCGGGCGCGCCGAGTGGACGTTGGCAGAATGCTCACGCCTGATGCAGGAGAAGAAGATCCGTCACCTGCCGATCGCGGACGAACATGGTACGCTCATCGGCTTGATCTCCGCCACCGATATTTTTATGGCAGTCGAAGAACAAGGCTGGATTGAAGGATAATTCTGACCACAGATCATTGACGATAAACGATGGCATACACAAAAAAACAGTTCCGTGAGCGGAACTGTTTTTTTGTGTATTGGTAAACGACTAATTTCTTTTCCTTACCCAGAAGCCACTTTTACAGCGACCTGTTTCATGTGCGCCAGCACGCCGATAAAACCGTTCAGCCGTTGTTGTGAAACTGCTTCCTGTAAATTCATGGGCGTATAAAAATCTGCGGGTACAGAAAGGATCTCTTCGAGTGTGCAACCGTTCAGTCCGTTGACGAGGATCGAAGCAAGCCCGCGCACGGTGGGAGATTGCTTGGGAATATCCAGATAAAAGACAATGCCGCCGTTCGAGTCTTTTTCAGCGATGATGAAGACCGGGGTCATGCACTCCGGCACCGGTTCCATTTTGGAGCG
>JBAIYF010000141.1:0-2473 GCA_037916115.1 Anaerolineales bacterium | reverse complement strand
TCGTCGGCTGGACTCCGCGGGTGTAGGGATATTCGCCCGGCATGCCTAACTTCTCGGCATAATCTTTTTCTTCATCGTGGGGCATCGCCACACGCGGGACCTCGATGCCGGAACTCGTTTCGAACTTTTCGCGGCGTTCCTTGAATTTATCCAATGATTTTTTGAGGGTGGTTTCTTTCCACTTGTTAAATTGTTCGATGATGGTCATTTTTATTGCCTCTAGTTAAGAGATTTCTTGGACGCTGATGAACGCAGAAAAACGCTGATTTTTTTGGAGTAGCGCAATTACTTTTCTTCATCAACATGTTGGTTTTGAGATTTGTTTTGCGCAACCCACCATTCCTTGCGGATATTGTCAAAAGACCGCCGTTTTGTTTCAGGTTTTGGTCCAAAGTTGAGCAATAAACCAACTTCATAAGGGGTTGCTTTGAGGTAATTTAAAAGTTGTGCTTCATGTTCGTCTACCAAACTCTTTTTTGCTTTGATTTCCAAAATGACAAGGTCGTCAACAATTAAGTCTGCATAGTATTCCCCAACTTGTTGTCCTGCATAATAAACATTTATTGGAAATTCATTTTTTACTGCCATGCCGCGCTGTTGTAATTCGATCATGAGCGCTTTTGCGTAAACATTTTCGAGAAAGCCATAGCCCAGAACTGAATACACATTATAAAATGCGCCAATGATCTTTTCAGTCAGGTCAGAGTGTTTATAAAGAACGGCGTTGTAGTTAACTTTTTTATCCATCAGACTCCAAATAAAAATCAGCGTTGTCAGCGTTTATCTGCGTCCTAATAATTTCTTTCACTCGCATAGTACTCATACAAGAACCAGACCGACACCGCGCCCAGCAAATGCCAGAAGGCATGTCCCTGCAGGAGGGAGGTTTCCGCGCAGAGGATGCGGGTGTTGTCCAGTATCCATATTATATAGGCAAGCGCCAATAGACCGGTTCCAAGCCGTAATTTGTTTACTGTGATGTTCGGCTTGTTTTTCCTGCGGTAATAGCTTTCAAAGACTAGTGCGATTACGAGCACAATGGCAAAGACATATCGGCGCGTGTCGGGGATGGCGAACTGCATCCAGCCAAAGAGAAGGTTTATGGTGAGAAACAGCCCGATGGTCGTTTTGAGGCGCAGGCTCCAGATCCGCTCGAAGGCGTAGACCAGCATGAAGGTTGCCAGCAGGAACATCCCCAATACATCGAAGAATTGACCGATGAATGTGAGCGAGGCGTGGTAAAACGCGCTGCCAACACCGGTGAGGATGGCGGAGAAGCTGAAGATGATCGCGTATCCATAGGGCAGGCGTTGGTTTTGTGGACGGTGGGTGAGCACCAACGCGCCGCTAAGAACGAATGCAAGCGAGGAGAGGGTATTTGCAAATTGGCGGATGGGGCTGTGCGGATTTGGCGCTTCGCAAAAGCAGCCTTGTTTCAGGCAGGTGGCGGGCTGCCAGGTTTGCCAGGTTTGAGCCGGGAGGGTGGTGAGCAGGGTCAGGGTTGCGGTGATGATGAGAAAGGCGATTGCGATGGTGAGGTTTTTGTTCATGGGGCAAGTATAAGGCGGATATTTTCTGTCCACTTTGGGCATTTCAAAATCAAGATGAATGTCAATTGTGAGACCTGCCTTGAAATGCTAGACTACAAGTATATCGTTGAGGAGTTTTCATTAATGAGCAAAACACTTTTGTACATCGGTGCTGGGATTCTTTTTCTGATCGGTTTGTGCCTGCTGGGCTATGGTGTATTAAATGTAATCGGCTCGACTTCTGCTCAAGGCGACTCTAGCTGGCTTGGGTTTGGGCTTGGTTTTTCGTGCGCGGGGGTGTTCTTTTTTGCCGGGGGGGCGGGCATGATCTACCTTGCCATGCGCGGCTCGAAGACCGAAGTGGTGCAACAGGTGACTTATAAAGTAGACCTGCCTGCTGAAACCAAAGTAGAGCAAATGAAATGCCAGTCTTGCGGGGGAGCGTTGAAAGCGGAGAATGTCAAAATGCTGGCGGGCGCGCCGACGGTGGAATGTCCATATTGCGGGGTGACCTATCAACTGACCGAAGAACCGAAGTGGTAGATAGAGTGTCAGGTGCGAAGTGTCAGGTGCCATGTGAGCCTGATACTGGTAAAGGAAATGCTATGAAACGTAGATTGTTGCTTTTGGTTGTTTTTGTTTTGGCTGTGTTTGCCATGCCGTTCGATGTTTTGGCACAGGATTATTTTTTCAGCCTCGATAAGATGACCGTGGATGTGTATTGGAATGAAGATGGCACATCGTCTATTGATTACTACCTGACCTTCACCAACCAACCGGGCGGTCACGCCATTGAATTTGTTGATGTGGGCATGCCCAACAGCAATTTCGATTTCAGCAGTATCTACGCTGCGATCAACGGGAATGAATTGAGCGTCTCGAGCAATTTTCAGGGTAGCGGTTCGAGTGGCTTTGCCGTGGAAATGGGCGCGTATGCCATTCCG
>JBAIYF010000140.1:0-11394 GCA_037916115.1 Anaerolineales bacterium | reverse complement strand
TGACAGCAGGCAAGTAAGCCTTCCTAGGGGTTTAATGCAATCGACTCGGTTTTGCAGACTCCTTGCAATCCATCTTCCGAACAGATCGTTACGGTAGCAACTAGCTTGTTGCCCTGAAAGTTATAGTCAAATTTTGGTCCGCTCACGTTGGTAATGCCGCCTGTGATGGTAATGTTATCGTTGATAACAGCGGAATTACAACCGTTTGCCAACGGGAAATTGTCACTTGTTGTCGAGCGGACAAGATTCTTGTTCTGGTCTTGCACAACGATCTTGATCGATTGCAAGACAGTATAGCCCTCGTTCGTGATATTGAAATTCATCCAATGCAATCCGTTACACACCTGCTTGCTTCCGCTCTTCAACTTAAATGCCAGGACTGGCGCGGGCGAACCGGTGGGGGTGGGGGTATTTCCTGATGCTACCAATGGCACTAGGAATTGTGGTCCGTTGAGAGTGGCATACTCACCAGACACCCAGCAATAATCCGTGAACACGTATGGATTGGGAATGTACCAAAACTGGCTGCTGCCGTCTCGCCCAATCACGGGGACGGTCACACCCGGCACGAGTGAACCGACCACATCATATTCCTTGCCTGGTCCTGTGCGGCAGTTCGTCGGACGTGAGACGCTCAACTCCACAAGGAACGGGGTCAACGTGGCGGTGGGTCCCGGTGTATCTGTCGGACCGGCAGGGGTATCCGTGATCGTTGGCGTTTCCGATGGCACACGTGGGGTGGGATAGATCAGAGTTGGGGTAAAGGTGGGCGTAAAAGTAGGCTCTGGTGTAAATGTGCGCGTATTGGTGGGCGCTGGGGCAGATTCTGTCATTGCTGCGTTCGGGTCTGGCGAACCAGACCCGGGCAAGACACACGCAGATAAAGCCAACAAGGTGAGGTGGAACAAGAACTTCCAGGATCGATTCATGAAGGTTTCCTTGCGGGCAATTATATATTGCCAAAGGAACTATGGGGTGAATTTCACTTTCTTCTTCACGCAATCCCCTTTTTGACCCGGCTGACTGCATAAGGTGAGATGCACCACCATATCATGCCCTGTTGGGTCATAAGAAAGCACCGGTGAACTGATCACAAATTCATTACCCTGCGTAAGGATATCCTTGGTCGTTGTCTTTGAACAGCCGTCCACATTTGCAAAACCATCGTTGAGCGCCGTCTGGTTTTGGTTTATGGTCAGGTCATCCATATCGAATATTGCCGAACGGAATGGAATGGACCCGGTATTGCGTACACGTATCTCCACCCACCAGCCAGCACAGGTATCCTTGCCTTCATAATCAATGGCAAAATCAGGCTGAGGTGTAGACGTCATTGTAGAGGTGGGAGTGAACGTCGGTGTTGGCGTAGGTGGAGGTGTGAACACAGGTACGATCAAATAAGGACCCGTCAACGTGGCATATTCGCCCCAAACCCAGCAAAATCCATCGGGTGCATCCGGGTTGCGAATGTACCAATATCGGTTGGTGGGGTCGCGTCCATACACATCGGCGATCTCACCTATCAACAAAGCGCCCGTACGCGGATACACCCGACCCGGACCTACGCGGCAATTCGTATCCACAGACACAGAGATCTGGGGAATGAGCGCCGTGGGTGTGTAGGCAAGCGTTGGGCTGAGTGTGATGGTAGGAGTGAAAGAAGGCGTGAACGTAGGAGAAACGATCTCAACGGTTGATGTTGGAGAAGGCGGGGATGACGTATCCACAGGTACGGATTGTGTCAACTCTGCAATAACCGTTTGAGCCGAAGCCGTCCGAATCGCATCTACTTCAGGAGATGTGAACCCGGGCAGCACACAGGCAAAACTTGCGAACACAAGCACTAACAACAATAAACGTTGGCGCATATGAATCCTTTCTCTTGTAGAGACGCGCCCCTTCCGGCGAAGGTTCCCTACAAATACCAGATCAGGTAACCTTTATTCAACCACTTCTTATTACAGTTTATATCAAATCCCTTCCGCGCCAATGCCTCTACCGAAGCCGCAAACCACTGCTTCAGCCCGAACGTTTTTGCATGGGCAGTCTCCGCGGCGGAGCGCTTCCAGGCTTCGAAGAAATCATAAATAGGCTCGCCCTTCACCACATGGTGGATGTAATTCTTCGGCAGGATGGTCTGGAACTCTTCGACATCGAAGCCCGTATGAAAATTCGTGGAAAAGACCAACGCCTCGAACGACCATTGGGCTGTCTCCACCCTTCGCACCAGATTCGCCGCCCAAACGCTTCCATACGGCGTGGACGTTCCTTCGATCATCAGCCCGCCCGGCAAAATGTATTCCGCAAGTTGTGCGTAGGCGGGGGCAAAATCCTTCTCTTCATATTGGCGCAGCACATTGAACGCGCGGATGAGCCGCACAGTTTCTCCGCTTTGCAGCGGCAGGTTGAAACCACCGAGGCGGAAGAATGTTTTTTCATCGGCGAAGGGCAGGGCGGCTTCCACCCTTTCCTTATCGATCTCGACACCGAGGATCTTTAGATCTGGGTTGATACGTCGAAAACGGCTTGCGCTTTCCAGTGTGGTGCGCGCGTCGAAGCCATAACCGAGGTCCACGAACAGGGCGTCAGCGAACAGGTTATCGCCCGGGCTGAGCAGCGTCGAAGCTGTCCGCGTGAGAAGCGAAGGCTCATAAAGAAGGATAAAGTTATCCACTCGTCTAAGGCGGTTATCGGCTGTCTTTCCACGGGTGGGTTTTCCTTCCGGTTTTTGTGAAACGCGTTTCATTATTCCTGATTATATATTGCACTTACTGGGGTATACAAAGAACAAGGGCGACCCATTGGGTCGCCCTTGTTTCGTGAAACAGGATATTCGGTTAGTCGCCAGCGACAGTGGTGTCGGACTCTTCGGTAGAGGAGTCGGTGACTGGGGTTTCACCCTCGGGGGTGAAACGCCCATGGATGAAGCCCGTCCCTGCCGGGATGAGCTTACCGATGATGACATTCTCCTTCAAGCCGTAGAGCGGGTCGGTGGTGGAGCCGATGGCGGCGCTTGCCAACACCTTGATGGTGTGCTGGAAGGACGAAGCCGAGAGGAAGGAGTCAGTGGAGAGAGAAGCCTTGGTCACACCGAGCAGGACTTCGCTGAAGCGAGCCGGCTGCTTTCCTTCCGCGATCAGTTGTTCGTTCATCTTGCGGATCTCAAGACGGTCCACCACATCACCGGGCAGGTGCTTGCTGTCGCCGGGGCGGGTGACCTGCACTTTGCTCAACATCTTGCGGATGATGACCTCGAAGTGCTTGTCGTGGATGTTCTGACCCTGTGAGCGGTACACCTTCTGCACTTCGGTCATGAGATACATCTGGCAGGCGTCGCGTCCCTGGATCTTGAGGATGCGGTGCGGGTTGAGTGAACCTTCTGTCAGCGGAGTTCCGGCTTCCACATGTGCACCGTCGCGGACGAGCAGGCGGGATGTGTTGGGAATGTCGATGACAAATTCTTCACGCTGTTCGTAGGAGACGATAACCTTGCGATCCTTTTTCTCCACGGCAACACGTCCGCCATGTTGTGAAACGATGGTCGCCTTGTCGAGTGTGGCGAGAATATCTCCAGCCTGCACTTCAGATTCATCCTTGGCTACGATCTTCCAATCTTCTGGAATGGCGTATTCGTCGTGGATCATTTCAGCGTGCTCGATGTGGATCTCACGCATATCAGCATATTTTTCAGACTGACTAACGCGGATCACGCCACCGATCTCTGCCACGGTGGCTTCACCCTTCGGCTGTTTGCGTGCTTCGAAGATTTCCTCCACACGCGGGAGACCGGTAGTGATGTCGCTTGCGCCAGTGGATGCCACACCGCCGGTGTGGAAGGTGCGCAGTGTGAGCTGGGTACCCGGTTCACCAATGGATTGGGCAGCAACGATACCGACCGCTGAGCCGAGGTCCACCATGTTGCCGCGACCCAGGTCGATGCCATAGCACTTGGAGCAGATGCCATGGGTCAATTCACAGGTCATGGGCGAGCGGAGTTTGACTTCGGTTACACCGGCGCTGGCGATCTTACGAGCCAATTCATGAGTGATAACGTCGTTGTATTCAGCCAGCACTTCGCCGGTCTTTGGATCGAGAATGCGATCGGCTGCAAGGCGGCTGTACATGCGGCTTTGAATGGATTGTCCGGCAACGTCGTCTGACTTGCGGATCCAAACGCCGTCGCGGGTGCCGCAGTCATGTTCGTTGATGATGATGTCCTGGGCAATGTCCACAAGACGACGGGTGAGGTAACCGGCATCCGCGGTACGGAGCGCGGTATCGGCAAGACCCTTACGGGCGCCGTGAGTAGAAATGAAGTATTCCTGCGCGGTCAAACCTTCGCGGAAGTTCGAACGGATGGGCATCGGGATGATACGACCGGAGGGGTCTGCCATCAAACCGCGCATACCTGCCAACTGCGAGATGGTGGAGAAACCACCCTTCGTCGCGCCGGAGGTCGCCATGGTGGAGAGGTTGCCATCTGGATCCATGTGTTTCTTCACGGCATCACCGACCTTGTCAGTCGTTTCCTGCCAGATCTGGATCTCACGTTCGTTCTTTTCCTGCTCGGTAAGCAGACCACGGCGGAAGTCGCGCTGAACCACTTCGACCTGCTTGAGCGCTTCGTCGATGATGGGCTTGCGTTCCGGCGGGATGGAGATATCGGCAACCGCCAGGGTAGTACCGGATTTCATGGCGTATTCAAAACCAATGCTCTTGACGGCATCTGCCACGTGCGTGGTCACTTCCTGTCCGCACAGTTCGTACACTTCGGCGATCAGGTCTTTCACGCCACCCTTGTCCAGTTTCTTGTTCACGAACTGGACTTCCTCAGGCAGGATTCGGTTCAGCAGCACACGACCGACCGTTGTATTGATAATACGGGTCTGCGCTTCGGGCAGACGCTTGCCGCTGTCGTCGTACCATGTGGTGGCGCGCAACTTGATTTCGGTGTGAACTTCGACCTGGTCGAGTGCATAGGCGAGTTCCACTTCGTCATAATCTGCAAATGCCCGACCATCGCCCTTGTGAGCGGCTTTCTGTTCCATCGAGAGGTAATACACGCCGAGAACCATGTCCTTGGAGGGGGAGATGATCGGTTCACCATCGGCGGGCTTGAGCAGGTTCTTGGAAGCGAGCATTAAGTCGCGAGCTTCCTTAACTGCTTTTTGGGAAAGCGGAACATGAACAGCCATCTGGTCGCCGTCAAAGTCCGCGTTGAAGGCGGTGGTGACGAGCGGATGCAGCTGAATGGCTGAGCCTTCAATGAGGATCGGTTCGAACGCCTGAATACCCAGGCGGTGAAGCGTGGGCGCGCGGTTCAAGAGAACGGGGCGGTCACCAATAACGGCTTCGAGCGCTTCCCATACTTCGGGGCGGTTGCGTTCGATCAGACGGCGAGCACCCTTCACGTTGGCGGCATAACCGCTCTGCACCAGTTTGGCGATCACAAACGGGCGATACAGTTCGAGCGCCATGCTCTTGGGCAGACCGCACTGATTCAGTTTGAGGGTTGGACCCACCACGATCACCGAACGACCGGAGTAGTCCACGCGCTTACCGAGCAGGTTGCGGCGGAAGCGACCCTTCTTGCCTTTGAGCATATCGCTCAGAGACTTGAGTTCGCGGCGTCCGCGGCGGGAGAGAGCCTTACCGCGCTGACTGTTGTCGATCAGGGAGTCAACGGCTTCCTGAAGCATGCGCTTCTCGTTGCGGATGATGACATCCGGCGCGCCGAGTTCGAGCAATCTCTTCAAGCGGTTGTTGCGGTTGATCACACGGCGATAGAGATCGTTAAGGTCGGAGGTGGCGAAGCGGCCGCCGTCCAACTGCACCATCGGGCGCAGATCGGGAGGGATAACGGGCAATACAGTCAGGATCATCCACTCGGGGCGGTTGCCAGAGCGCTTGAAGGCTTCCACAACCTTGAGGCGGGTGGTGGCTTTCTTGCGCTTCTGCTTGCTCTTGGTAGTCTTGACTTCGTGCCAGAGTTCTTCAGAGAGTTTATCGAGGTCGAGGCGTTCGAGCACATCGTAAAAGGCTTCGGCGCCCATGTCGGCGCGGAAGACCTGACCCCAGCGCTGCTTCAACTCACGATAGCGGATCTCGCTCAGGAAGGTGAAGGGGCGCAGTTCAAGCAGTTCATCGCGCAGGCGTGAGGAATTGTTCGAGGAAACCGAAGTCTGCGATTCCAACTGGTTGCGCAGGGCTTCCATCTCGTTGTCTGCCTGTGCCTTGATGGCGGCGGCTTTGGTCTTGAGTTCGTCGATCTCAGCCTGGCGCTTGTCCTTCAACTCGTTCTCAAGGGATTCAAGTTTCTTCTGAACGGTCTTCTGGATGAGCGTGATGTGCTTGTTGGCAACCTTGTCACCGGCGTCGATGATCTTCTCGCCAGTCTGTTCAAAGACGATGGTCTTCTTGACAGCTTCGCCCATCTGATCCTGAAGCATGCGCTCCAGTTTCTGGCCTTCTTTGATGATCGGGTCGAGTTGTTCGGCAATGCCTTCGTCGTAGCCTTGTTCGAGGTTGGCCTGCTTCTGCTTCAATTCTGCGATGCTGGCATCGCGTTTCTGTTTGACTTCGATGATGCGATTGTTGAGTTCCGCCGCCTGTTCACGCTCGGAGACGGTGATCTCATCCTCAAGGCGCTGCAGGGCTTTCTTGCGGGCTTCCTCGTCCACATAGGTGACGATGTATTGGGCAAAGTAAAGCACGCGGTCGAGGTTGCGGCGGGAAATATCCAACAGCATGCCCATCTGCGACGGGATGCGGCGGGTATACCAAATGTGCGCAACGGGGGAGGCAAGCCCAATGTGCCCCATGCGCTCACGGCGCACGGCAGAGCGGGTCACTTCGACGCCGCATTTTTCACATGTAATGCCTTTATAACGGGGGTTCTTGTACTTACCGCAATAGCATTGCCAATCGCGGGTGGGACCAAATATCGCTTCACAGAAAAGCCCGTCTTTCTCGGGGCGCAGGCGGCGATAGTTGATGGTTTCTGGCTTCAGCACCTCGCCATACGACCACGACATGATCGTTTGGGGTGAGGCTAAGCTGATACGGAGTGCTGTCAATCCCTTGGTTTCCACTGGATCCTCTCCTACAAAATAAAATTCTTTCGAGCAGCAACAGGTAGCGTGTAGGTAACGCCTACCAGAGACAAACAAATGCAAGCGCTCAGAGGTTTTTCCTCAAGCGCTTGCTTATGTATGCTCGTTTTTTTATTACATCCAACGAGGTTTATTATATGGATTCAGAGGACTTGAGTCAAGGTCTTAATCAGTGAAGAGAGCACCACTTTAAGGTGGGATTCGCGCCTCTTACCCGTACATTGCCTGAATCCTGCCGCCGGAGCCTTAAGCCACGCTGAGAGTTTGGTTCTGGCGGCAGGACATCGAACATAGGTTACGGCGGTGTGGGAGTTTCGCTCGGCGTTTCGGTGGGAGTGGGCGTCTCCGAAGGCGGCACGAAGATCGTCGGCGTCAGTGTGGGTGTGGGGGAAGGCGTCGGCGTATTGGGAGGCGCGGTTGGAGTAGGCAGGCTCAGGTTGAGTCGGATGCGTTCGTCCACTTCCGCATTTTTACCGATGAGCGTCAGGCGCAGGCTGACGATGCCATTCGGAAGGCTGGAGACATTCCAGTTCGTGAATGTGCCGTCTTCGACCGGGTTGTTGCCTTCAGCAATGACCGTCCACGAGCCGGGTGCTTCACCCAGCCCATACTCGAGCCGCCACGATTTGAAATTCTCATCGGCATTGGCTGTGCCTTTGACCTCGATTACCGGTGTAGTGATTAACTGACCATCACCAAGGTTGAGATCGATTTCCGGTTTGGGGTCGTCGGCGCGGCATTCGCGTTCGGGGGCGTAGGTTGGGTTTTCGGGCAGACCGTTATCATCCAGCCAGGCTTTGCCGTTGCCGGTTTCGAACCAATCGCGTGCCCATGGATCCTGGACGTTCATCACGGTGCGTTCGTCGGAGGGGCGTCCCTCACAAGCATCGGATGCCTGATATCCAGTCCATAAGTCAATGTTGATACGGCGGATGAGTCCCTGCGCTTTGGGTAGCGGGGGCTGGTCTACAGCGAAGACCTCGGTGTATTGTGCACCGCAATCGTTGGTGGGCTCTGTGCCGCCGAGCCGGCAGACAACCATATCCATAATGCCGTTTGGACGGTTGAAGGGAGTCGGTGAACCGTTGGTGAGATAGGGCACGGCGTATTCCATGAACTGCGACCAGATCGGTGCAGCGCCGCTCAGACCCGAGGAGTTGACCATGGGGGTGTAATCGGCATTGCCAACCCATACACCTGTAACGAGATCGGGGGTGTAGCCCATCGTCCAGTTATCGCGGATGTCGTTGGTGGTGCCGGTTTTGGCGGCAACCGGGAACGACAGGTTGAGCGCCGAGTTGCGCCCAAAGGTAAAACTGCGGGCTTCGTTATCCGAGAGGATGGATGAGATCAGGTAGGCATGTTCGGGGCGGATGACCTGTTCGCCTGCGGGCGGCTGGTATTCGTAGACCACTTCACCGTCGAAGGTGGTGATCTTGAGAATGGCAACGGGCGGAACTTTGACACCGCCATTGGCAAGCACGGAATACGCGGCGGTCCATTCCATCAGGCTGATGTCGCCGCCGCCGAGCGTGAGCGATAAACCATAATCATCGCGGGTTAGGGAGGTGATGCCTAGCCGCTCGAGGAAGGGGATAAGCCCGTCCTTTTTATCGGTGTTCGGGTCATCGTAAATGCCGACGAACTCAAGCGCCTTGACTGCCGGGATGTTGAATGAGTTCGCGAGTGCGAGGCGCACGGTCAAGCCGCCGTGGAAGGTGCCGTCGTAGTTACGCGGTTCGTAGGGAGGGTTGGCGCCATCGGGGAATTTGGTGGGGACGTCCCAGATCCATGTGGAGGGCGTCCAGCCTTTTTCGAAGGCGGCGATATAGGTGAACGGTTTGATCGATGATCCCGGCTGACGCGTGGGGCTGACCGCCATGTTGATCTGTCCGGAGATGGCGGCATTGTTGAAGTCGGGTGAGCCGACCATGGCGAGAATCTGCCCGGTGGATGGTTGAATGGCAACCAACGCGCCGTTCTTGGTGTTGTTGTTCACCATCGCGGCGACCTGGTCTGTTACCAATTGTTGGGCGCGGTCTTGCAGGACGGGGTCGAGCGTGGTGTAGACCACAAAGCCGGAACGGTAGATGGTTTGCGCATCGAACTGTTCTTCAAGCTGTGCGCGCACAAAGTTGACCCAGTGCGGGTAACGGGCTGCGCCATAAGCAGGTGGAACGAAGGTGTAGGTTTTTATCTGTTCCGCGGCTTGGGTGGCGGCGATCGGGTCCACACAGACGCGTTCGGTGCTGTTACTGACTTCGATGCAGTTTTCTGCCTGGCTTAATTCGAACATCAGCACCAATACCTGCTGCTGACGGACGAGTGTCGCTTCGGGGTTGGTGTAAATATCATAGACCGCTGGTGACTGGGGCAGCCCGGCGAGGAAGGCGGCTTCGCCCAGCGTCAGCTCTTTGGCAGATTTGTTGAAGTAGGTCTGTGCGGCGGCTTCAATGCCGTAGGCAAGGTTGCCGTAGTAGATCTCGTTCAGGTACAGTTCAAGGATCTCATCTTTGGAGTAGCGGCGGGTGATTTCCGCAGCAAGGATGATCTCGCGCGTTTTGCGTGCAACGGTGCGCTGGCTGCGTTCTTCCGGTGAGAGCAGAAGGGCGCGTGCTAATTGCTGGGTGATGGTGGATGCGCCGCCCCCCTGACCTTCGGTGACGTAGTTCGTCCACAAGGCGCGTGTGATGGCGACCGGGTCGAAGCCCGGGTTGCTGTAGAAGTCCTTGTCTTCGGTGGCGATGGTGGCAGCGACAAGGTTGGGGGAGATCTGACTGAGCGGAATGTAATTGCGGCTTCCGGCGGTTGGGTCGTTCAACTCGAACAGAACCTGTCCGTTGCGGTCGAGAATGCGGGTGGTCTGGAATTGAGAGGTGCGGTTCTTCAGGTCGCTGACATCGGGCAAGGTGCTGGCGATGGAGTAATACTGGTAAACAAGGATGGAACTTCCGCACAAACCAACGATGACCAACCCGAATAGCGCGATGATGAGCCCACGGGTGAAACAGCCGCGGTTGCTGCGTAACTTTGCGAACAGTGTTCTAAAAAAGTTTGCAAGTGAATTGACAAAGTCTGTGCCGGAGGTGGAAGTGGACGGGTTTCTCGGTTGGGAGATCGGCTGCTGCTGGGGCTGTTGCGGCTGTTGCCGTTCCGGCAGGCGGTAGACCGGGCGCTGCTGGTTCGTAGTTGGTTGCTGTGGCTGCTGCGGAGATTGGCGATAGGCGGCATTGGTGACGCGTGTGCCTTCGAGGTCTGTCTCTTCCACGCGGCGGGGGAGGGGCATGTTGTTTTCGTCGAGGTCGGGGAGATTCAGTCTCGGCGTGGTATTTCCGGTCGTTCGGCGCGAGGCAGCCGTCCCGTCGGGAGGAGGCGCGGGGTTCAGGTCTTTGCGGGTTTCCTCCTCCGAACGCATCAGGCGGCGGAGTCTGTCATTATCTTCATTGCTCATTTTGTAAAACCTTCTATTTGTCATTGCAAGGGAATTTGTCCTTGCAATGACATGATTACTTTGGCTTGCTCATCATCAATAAATTCAAAGAACCTTTTTGAAGAACTTCATCCTTCTGGTTGCGGATCTCCACGGCGGCGATGAGGGCGCCGCCGCCGATGCGCGGCAGGGCTTTGGTTTCGGTGATGGTCAGCACGGCATGGATGGTGTCGCCGATAAAGACCGGCTTGACGAACTTCCACTCTTCGATCTCGCGGAAGGCGAGCACAGTGCCTTCGAGCAGACCGGTGCGCATGATCAACCCCACCCCAATGGACATGCCCAACAACCCGTGCGCGATGCGTTGACCGAACGGCGTGGTTTTGGCGAACTCGGCATCGGTATGAATCTGGTTATAGTCACCGGTCAGCCCGGCAAAGGTGTTGAGCGCATCCTCGCCGACCGTGCGCGAGAGGGTCTTTACGCTTTGTCCCACTGAAAATTCTTCAAAATACAGTCCAGCCATGAGTTAGTCTCCTATGTGTTGGTAAATTGGTACATTGGGAAATTCGTATATTGGTACATTCGTAAAATGGGAAAGTCTCGCAGATCACCAATTTACTTATCTACTAATTTACCAATCTATCGAATCAAATTATACCTGTTTGACCTTCCGTCCATTCGCCCGTACAATTACGCCCATGCGCGACTGGTCACTTCGCCTCGGCGACCCGCTTCACCTTACCATTGCAGCAGATGCCCGCCTGTGCAAACTCGATTACCCCAACGATCACATCTGGGAGGTCGAGATTGGCAGCAACGACCCCGAAAGGTCGGCGGTGGGCGTTTACA
>JBAIYF010000139.1:0-4545 GCA_037916115.1 Anaerolineales bacterium | reverse complement strand
GGTTTCTTCATCATGTGTAATGTTTCGGGAAACAACCACACCAGCGGGACCCAGATCGAAAACCCGTCCGCCAGCCATGAATTTTTCTTCATCCAATGCCTGATTGCCGTCAAAGGCAATGACCTGGATCTGCTCGAGCGTGAGGTCCTGTGGATTTTGATATTCAGCTTTATCCGGCGTGTGACAGAAGGTACAGCCGCCAATGTTTGCAAGATACTGCCCGCGGGCTACGGGGTCGTCACTTTGGGCGGTGGATGATGCTAGGGCAGGCTGGGCTGCGAAAAAAAGGACAGTAAACAGCGCAACTAGCAGAGAAAGCTCGAAAAAAAAGAATTTCCGCATGGTGTTCTCCTGTTGAATCAGACAAAGCTTATCGATATTGGATTATACATCTGAGGACTTATGGAGAAACATTCATTTTTGATAGCAGGAATAAAGGGGGGGCAAAGGCGCATTTTTAGGCCCGCAGATGCAGCAGATCCCATTTGTTTCCATACAAATCCTTGAACACTACAACAACCCCATATTCTTCATGGCGTGGCTCTTCTGTGAACTGCACGCCGTGATCTTTCATTTGCGTATAGTCACGATAAAAATCGTCGGTGTGGAGAAAGAGGAAGACGCGCCCGCCGGTTTGATTGCCGATAGCAGCTTCCTGCTCAGGTGTGGATGCTTTGGCAAGCAGCAGTGCCGCACCATTCCCGCCGCGCGGACGGACGACTACCCAGCGTTTATTATCTTGCTGCGTATCTTCCACCAGATCGAATTGCAGCACGTTTGTAAAGAATGCAATCGCTTCGTCGTAATCGCGGACAACGTAGGAGATGAGGGCTAGAGATTGTGTCATGGTTGATGGATGGTATCAGGTTTGAGCGGAGAACGAGGCGGTGTTTCGGCGTTGGGTCAGGTAATTAAGCAGGAACAAGCCGAGGGTGCTGGTCAGGCCAAAGAGCAGACCTCCAATCCAAATCGCTCTTGGTGAAATGTTATCGTTGAGATAGCCGCCGATGAGCGGGGCGACGGTGCGCGACATGCCCCAGCCGAACCAATACAGGCTCATGTATCGCCCGCGTAGGTCGGATGGCGCGATATCTGCCACGTATTTGCTGGCGGTGGGCACGAGAATCAACTCGCCAAGCGTGAGGATGACCATGCTCAGCCAGAACCCCCAAAAGCCGGTCATGAGTGCCACACTGCCCACACCCAACGCATATACCAGCATGCCAATGGCGGTGACAGGCAGGGTCTTGTGTTTACGCGTGACGTTGGTGACGAGATATTGAATGAACACACACATGACGGCGTTGGTGGTTGGGATCCAGCCGTAGAGCACTTCGGGCACGTTGAAATTTGTTTTCGCATAAACGGGCATCAGAATCCACAGCATGGAAGGCGCAGTCAGCCCGATGGCGCTGAGCGCGACGAATGCCATATAACGGCGGTCTTTGAAGACCCGCAGATACCCGTTGGACTGCGCCGCTTCAGACTCCGCCGCGGCTGGTTCGGCTAAAGTGGAAGTTTCTCTTTCGCTGAGTGCGCTGCCGAGAGTTTCGCGTGCAAAGAGCAGCCAGATGACTGCGTATACCGTGAAACCAGTTGCGGCTCCGTAAAAGGCGAGGTTATACGATGTGGACGCGAGAAAGCCGCCAATGGCGGGACCAATGCCAAAGGCAGCGTTGTTGGCGATGCGGTTGATGGCGTAGGCGTCGGTACGTTGGTGCGAGGGAATCATATCTGCCAGCATGGCGTCTGCGCCGACCTGATAGAGCGGGTTGGAGAGCCCGACCAAACCCATCAGCAGAGCGAATTGCAGGTAGGTTTCGGCTTGCACGAGGAAGAAATAAGCCACGCCGATCATGGCGAGGCTGACGACCATAACGGCTTTGCGCCCGATGCGGTCGGCGAGCGTGCCCGCCAGAAAGGATGCGAACAAACCCACGCCCGCATTGATGGAGATGAGCGAAGCCACGGCGCTGAGCGGCAGACCGAGCTTTCCGCCCGCGTAGATGAGCAGAAAGGGCCACACCATGCTGCCGCCTGCCGTGCTGATGACAATGCCAAGGATCATCAGCCAGTATTGATGCGGATATTGGTTGTATATACTTTTTATATTGGTCACAAAATTACCTGAGAAAAATGCCTTCGGAACTGAAGTATTTTCGGAAGTTCAAGGATGCGGCCACTTTCTGTGAGCTGGTATTGAGTGCGTTATGCCGATATTGAGAAATCATCCCTTTTTGATTTGCCCAATCACATGCGGCTCCGACAACAGCCTTGCCCAAACCTCTTTTTCGGAAATCAGGGTGAGTAAGCACACCGAGGTCGAGAAAACCTGTCCTTTCGTAGCCGCTGGCTGCGGCGACAAGTTGTTCTCCATGAAAACAACCGAACGCAATTTCATGTGTGACTTCGACGTAGGCTTCATCGACATCTTCTGGCGTATTTGCCGCATGCAGTACAGACACGTGGTCTGCATCGGCTTCGGTCAACTGGCGCAGTGTAAAGGGAGCGGATGGCTGGTAGTTGGGCAAGTCGAATGGAAAGATGTAGTACATGAAGCCGGTGTCGCGTGAGGCAATGATATCTTTGCCCCAGGCATTTTCGATCTGTTCGCCGGTCAAAGAGGTATGGGCAGGCAATTCCTTGACCAATGTAGCGAGCTTTTGAAAGAATGCCGGGTCGAGCTGCACAAAGGTATGCTTTCCGATGTGCCAAAGGGCAATGACTTTATCTCCATCGTATTTGCTTTCCGGTAAAAGTGTGGTGCCCGGGTGATCAGTGATTTCAATTGGGCAGCCAAAGTAATTTGCCCAATTTTCGTGGATGAGTCTTTCAAAGGTAGTTGTGTCCATGATGAGAAGTGTGTTACCAAAAAATGGGGGTGTTTTCTATCCGCGGGGGCAGTCAGAAAATTACCTTGCTGTTAGATGAATGCCTGCGATCATACAACGGACGGATCCGCCTGCCAGTTCAATGGTGGGGATATGCAGCGGCAGGAGTTTGGCGCTTTTTTCGATGATTTTGATCTGCTCATTTGTCAGCGCTTTTGCTGCCCGCTCAGACAAAGCCAATACCCGGTGGTTTGAGCCGGTCATTTCGAAAGCATTGCCTGCAAATTCATTCACTTGTTCGCGGCTGAGGTTGATGACGGTCCGTCCGCTGTCTGTGAGGCGGGTTTCGATCTCTTTGCGGCGGGCTGGGTTGGCTATCACATCCAGACAGATGAGCGCATACTCAGTGGCAATGCTCATGATGACATTGGTGTGATAGATCGGTTTGCCATTGTGGTCGGAGGTATCGAATGCCATCGGCTCATAACCGAACGTGGTGCAAAACCGTTCGAGGATGATCGGGTCGGCACGGTTGGAGCGCCCCACGTACGCGACGCGTTCCAGGTGGTCGAAGACCATGGCGCCGGTCCCTTCGAGGAAGAGGTTGTCATATTCCAAACCTGAATAGTCCACGACCTCTTGCACGCGATAATCGGATTTGAGCATTTCGATCACATCATGACGGCGCTCACGCCTGCGGCTGGGAGAATACATCGGGAAGACAGCAACACGCCCACCGTGATGGGTGGAGAACCAGTTGTTGGGGAAGACCGAGTCTGGTGTTTCATGTTCGCCATAATCTTCAAAGACGTGGATCTTGACACCTTCGTGAGTGAGTTTTTCAACAGCACGGTCAAATTCTTCGCGTGCCTGCATTGCCAGCACTTCGGCAGGCAGCTCTGAAGGAACAGATTGAAAGGCATTGTCTGCTACGGTTTCAAGGTTTGATGTGAAGCGATGCGGACGAATCATCACGCCCACAGCAGGGGCTTGTACATGTTGGTAATTCATACGGCTCCATTTGGCGATTTGTCTGACAATTGTAACAAAAACGGACAGAGTCATCCTCTGTCCGTTTTATGTGCAATCAATAGAGATACGTATTAGAGTTCTGATATTTCTACGAACTTCAAATTTGGGTTCTTTTCAGAATAATACTTGAGCAGGAACGGAGTCTGGAACAACATCGCCCAGGCATTGCGCGAGTCTCTTGCTAGGATGGCGTCGCCGCGATTGGCGAGAGCTTCGATGTCTTTGTCTTCGCCAATGACCCAGCGCAGGTGGGAGTGATTTAGGCGTTCCAACTCGGTCTTGACGTTGTATTCAGATTCGAGGCGGGCTTGCACCACGTCGAATTGCAATTGACCGACCACGGCAAGGATCGGCTCGCGCTTGAAGGCGTTGACGTTGTAGAGAATTTGCACCGCGCCTTCGCTTTCGAGTTGTTGCAACCCTTTGGCAAACTGTTTCTGCTTGCTCACGTCCACATTTCGCAGCAGGGCAAAATGCTCGGGTTGGAATCTCGGAATCGGCGCGAATTGAACCGCTTTTCCGGTGCAGAGGGTATCACCAATGGAGAAGATGCCGTTGTTGGGAAGTCCCAGCACGTCACCGGGGTAGGCTTCTTCGATGATCTCGCGCTCGTTGGCAAAGGCTTTGTAGGGACGCATCAGTTTGAGGGTCTTGCCGGAGGGCGCGTGGAGCAGGTCCATGC
>JBAIYF010000138.1:0-2345 GCA_037916115.1 Anaerolineales bacterium | reverse complement strand
GCACAATGCTTGTCACCGACACAACGCTCTTATCCACTTTATAAACTTCGCCCGATGTGAAAGCGCCATTCCCCGCGCCCGCACCGCCCAAAGGATTCAATGGAACGTCTTTGATGCTGTCATCATCGAGGACATCCAGACGCAGCGTACCATCGCCCGTGCCTGTATCGACATGGACAACATAATCGCTTCCCGCCCCGCTGACAGTTGCCACTGTTGCCCCAACAATTCCCCCGCCGACAGTGAGCGAAAAGTCCGCCACATCCACGCCACTGACCGGTTCAGAGAACTTGACGAGGAAATCAACGAACTGATCCGATGCGTTACTGCATCCGTTCGGGCAACCATGATTGATGGATACGACCGTCGGGTTGAGGTCAACTGGGTAGGTTACGTTACGCACAAAGATATCGCGCTCGTTATTGGTATCATCTGCCACGAACGAACCCGCGCTCGATGCAAAAACAATGCGTTGCCCATTGCCCGAAATGGACGGCAGAATGGCACTGCCGCTGTAATCGCTGGTGCGATTAACCACCATCATCGTCGTATTCGCCACCTGGTCATGGACATATAACCAACGATCCGGCATGCCATCACCTTTGTCGTCGAAGCTGAAAATGATGTAGCGACCGTTGGCAGAGATCTCAGAAGCATCCGAAGTCCCCACCATCACATAGCCGCCATTGAACGAAGCCAGATGCACACTCCCAGTCTGCATATCGCGGACGTAGAGCTGGGTATAGCCGTATGTATTCAAGTTTGTGAAAATCTCTGCAGATGTTGAAAAGGTGACATAACGCCCATCGCCGGAAATGGACGGTTCAGTGGAGGCTTGTGGGCTTTCCAATCCGCTGGCGTTGACCGAAGCACGAACGATCTGCCCGGTTTGAATGGCATACACGAACACATCCTGATTGCCGTTGGTATCGTTCGGAACGAAGTTGCTCGAACCAGAGTTGAAGACAACAAAACGCCCATCCGCGGAGATGCTGCCATCAAAAGCGCCTGCATTTCCAGCAGTCGAAACGCCAATGGTCGTGCCCGTTTGCAGGTCACGCACGAAGATATCACCCACTCCGTTCAGGTCATTGGGCACCAGGTTATCAGCATCTGAGTGGAAAACCACATAACGCCCATCCCCCGAAATGGACGGCCAAGTACATTCCCCGTTTGGCTCAGCACCAGTCGAGGTTAATGAAGCCCGGATGACCGTCCCTGCCAGCGTATCTTTCACATAGATGTCGGTGAATCCGTTGGCATCTGTGCCGGTGGTCAGGTTGGTTGCGCCGGATTCAAATGCCACAAAACGCCCATCCGCAGAAACGGACGGGTTCCCCGAGCCACCATTTACCAGCGCTCCCGTCGCAGTTGTGGAGACGAGCGTGGTTTTCGCCTGATCAAGATCATGCAGAAAGACGTCACCAGCGTTGTTTGTGTCATTCAACACCAAATTTGTTGCCTCTGAGTCGAACGCAACGAAACGCCCGTCAGCCGAAATATCGCCGCGGTACGAGATAGCATTTGCCTGCGCCCCATTTGAATCGACCGAAACGCGTGTAAAAACTCCCGTCTGCGCCTGTGCAGAGGAAAATGCCAGTGTAATGAGGAGGAATGCGACAATACTCCTCCATAATTTTTTGAACAATGTAGGGATCATAGTCTTGCTCCTTCACATGCAGAGAACTAACCCCAACATCTCTCACTTTCATCATATATCTACTTGAAAAAGAAGGACTATAACAAATTCATTCCAAACACCCCACAGAAAATACATATAATAAAAAAAGTCCAAATCTGTAAACCAATCAAAAAATCTCCGAATCTTTCCCGCTTCGGAGATTTTTAATAATGTTTATGACATGTCAGATTATTAATGCAAACCACCGTCTGTTGCTTTATAACAGGCGGTGTGTGTATTAAATAGAAAAGCCCCTTGGCAATGACCTACTCTCCCAGGAGGCTGCCCTCCAAGTACCATCAGCGCTGATATGCTTAACTTCCGGGTTCGGGATGGGACCGGGTGTACCCATATCGCTCAAATCACCAAGGGACAATTTCACAAGTGAATTGTCCTGAATAACATATTGATGTAGTTGTGTTGGAAAAGTACCAATTTCTCCGTATCACAGGATGAAGCCCTCGACCATTAGTACAGGTTAGCTGAACACATTGCTGTGCTTACACACCCTGCCTATATACCAGGTAGTCTACCTGGGGTCTTACTCCCTTACGGGAATACAGGGATCTAATCTTAGGGCGAGTTTCCCACTTAGATGCTTTCAGCGGTTATCTCTGCCAGACATGGCTACCCAGCGATGCTCCTGGCGGAACAACTGGCACAC
>JBAIYF010000137.1:0-3328 GCA_037916115.1 Anaerolineales bacterium | reverse complement strand
AAATCTATATCAAGCCCTATCAAACGCCAAAGCCGCTCCCGCCGACCGAGTGGAACTCGCAATTGAAATTGAAAAGTTGGATCGCAGTGACCTCCCCGTTGTGCCATCAGAGCCCCTGCAAACATATCAAGTCGGTGATACGCGCACCTTCTGGATCCAGAATAGCACCACGCTGGAAGCTCAACAGATCACAGCCAGGTTGATGTTCATTTCAAAGCACGCCTACTTCTGGCAGGATGTGGACAGTGCCGCCACAAATGCCGCCGGGCTTGAAGCCACTCCCGAAGACTGGGCAGCCGCCGGTGAAAGTTTCGACAATTCATACGAGTCGGTGCTTGCTGTGTTCGGCAGCGAAGAAACGCCCGGGTTGGATGGTGATGTCCGCCTGTTCGTGATCCATTCGGAAGGATTGGGCAAGGTAGGTGGATATTTTGGGCAGGCAGATCAACTACCGGCGGTGGTTGATGCGAGGTCGAACGAGGGGCAGTACTTTTACATTTCCAATCTTTGGGCGTCGGGTATCGCATCAGATTATTACAAGGAAGTCCTCGCACATGAATTTCAGCATATGATCCACAAACATATGGACTCGGACGAGGAAGGCTGGCTCAATGAAGGCTTGAGCATGCTTGCCCAGCAAGTGGCAGGTATGCGCGGCGACAATTGGGTTTCTGAATACTTCATCACACCCGATCAATCCCTGTGGTATTGGAGCAGCACCTCGGCGGATTATGGACAGAGCTATCTTTATCTCCAATATCTGCATGAGATATACGGAGACGAATTCATCACTGCCTTGGTGAAAAACCAGGATAATGGTTTGAAAAGTATTGACCAGACTCTGACAGAATTCGGCTCTCCTAGCAATGCCGACAAACTCTATGTGGACGCGCTCACTGCGGCATTTTTCAACGACCCTGCGCTGGCGGAAGGGCAGTTCGCATACAAGGTACCCAAACTCACACCTATGGTGCCAAAATATGAATTCAACGATGTTAATGGCATCTATCAGGGGGTGGTGCAGCAATACGGCGGCGTGGATATCCTTAACTTTATTGGGAATGGTGAAGCCACGGTTACATTTACAGGCGACCAGCGCGCCTTGCTAATTCCCACCGACGCACACAGCGGCGAGCATTTTTGGTGGTCAGGCAGAAACGATTCCTCTTTTACGACCCTGACCCGTGAAGTGGACTTAAGAAGCACCACCAAAGCGACCTTAAAATATTGGGCATGGTACGACATTGAAGAGGATTGGGATTATGCCTATCTGCTCGTTTCGACAGATCGGGGTTTGCATTGGGATATCATTCCTGTTACGTCGAGCCGTGAGACCAATCCATCGAATCAAAACCTTGGGCATGGTTTTTCGGGTTTGAGCGGCGGTGGAACCGAAGCCGCATGGATCGAAGAGACGGCAGACCTGAGCAAATATGCAGGGCAGCGCATCCTGATCCGTTTTGCCATGCAGAACGACCTAGCCGTCAACAACTTCGGTTTTGCCATGGACGACATCAGTATTCCCGAAATCGGCTGGAGCGACGACTTCGAAACAGATAAGGGTGACTGGACCCCCAAGGGATTTATTCACAGCCATAACCATATTCCGCAGGTATGGGGGCTTCGTGCAGTGGAACTTGGCAAGGATAGCTCTGTCGTGATCCACGACATGAATGTCATCAATGGGAAGTCCGAACTCAAGGTCGATCTTGGGACGTTGAAGCAATTGACGATCTTTGTGATTGGGCAAACGCGGTACACCACCCTGCCGGGCACATACCAGGTGGAACTGAAAAAATGATCTAGGGCAATGTGCCTGTCTCATTCTGAGACAGGCACATTTTATTTCAAAACAAAAGTAAAATAACCAGCAGATCAAAACCACTCCATACTGGAGGCAAACATGATACAACGCGTGGCATTATCAATGATCTTTGTATGTTCATTGTTGCTCATTAGCAGTGTGCAAACCGCCAAGGGGATGGAAGCCGGGCAACTGGAAGCCCAGCCCGACGTCATTCCAGTGGGAATTTATCTTATCCGTGCGGGGAGTTTGGATATCGCCACAGGCGCAATTGACGTGGATTTTTACATCGAATTTACTTGCCCCTCTGAGTGCGGCGACAAGACCGAGTTTGAGATCATCAATGGAACATTCAAAAGCAAACCCACCCTTCTGGCAGATGCAGAGGCTGCAACCGCGCCCACCTACCGCGTGGCAGCCACAGTCTTCCAGGAGATCGACCTGCGCCGATACCCATTCGACGATCATGAGATCCGTATCGTCATTGAGAGCAGCAATTATGATGAAAGTGAAGTAAAGTACGTCGTCAACGAAGCTACAACTGCCATTGACCCGAACGTGTTTATCCTTGGCTGGGAACTTGACCACAACCCCAAAGCCGCTATCGTGGATCAATACTACGCAGCCTGGGATCAAACCTACACACGCTACGAATTCAGCACCAGCCTGAGTAAACCACCCCTTGCCGGCTGGCTTAAGGGGCTTCTACCGGCAGTTTTCATCGCCCTGGGTGTGCTGTTCGCCCTGCTGATCTCCACCAAGAACATCAACAACCGTATGACGGTAGTTACTAGCGCATTGGTGGCATCGGTAATGTATCATTTGAATTTCACCTCCCGTGTCCCGGCGATCGGATACCTGACCTTTGCCGATACATTCATGATCATCAACTACATTGTGATTCTGGTCACGTTATTCATCACCATTTGGGGCATCCGCACCGATAATGCACAAGCCATGGAACGGATCAACAAGATCGAGATCATCGCCACCCCGGCGCTATGGCTGGGTCTCCACATACTAAATGCCATCCTGATCTTGTAAACTCGAATCAAAAAGAGCCGGGCGTTTTCACGCCCGGCTCTTTTTTGTCTACTAGCTAACGATGGTAACGTTGCTGGCTTGGGGACCCTTCGGTCCTTTTTCGACTGTGAACTCCACTTTCTGGCCTTCAGCCAGGGTGCGGTAGCCATTCGATTGAATGGCGGAGAAGTGGACGAACACGTCCGCTCCACCTTCGCGGGCGATGAAGCCGTAGCCCTTATCACCGTTGAACCACTTCACAGTTCCAATAATTCTGTCAGACATTTTTGCCTCCTATGGCAATTGAAATTTATACCCTTGCGGGCACTTTATAGGTAAATCTGTTTGTTCCATCGGAGGACAAAACAAAACGACCCACAGTCAAACTGTGAGCCGCTGATGTTCTTCAAACCAACGTAACCTACCGTTTTCCTATCTGACCCCAACAATAACACACGAATCAGGTTACGTCAATCAAAACGGTTATAATCTTTTTTATGA
>JBAIYF010000136.1:0-2919 GCA_037916115.1 Anaerolineales bacterium | reverse complement strand
CGTGATACGTGCGCACCAGCAGTTCCGCGATCAAGCCCATCAGCACCGACTGAAAGCCGAGGATGAAGAACATGGTACTCGTCTGAAACAGAGGCGAACCCGTTACCCCCACCATGAAGAACATGCGGCGGAAGAAAAGATATCCCATCAGCAGGGCGCTGATCGCCATTAATCCCAGCCCGGCGCCGCCAAAGAGATAGATCGGTTTGGATGAAAACCCGGCAAGGAACTTCACAGTGAACAGGTCGAGGATGACCTTTGCGGTTCGTTCCAGCCCGTACTTGGTCTTGCCAAAGCGGCGGGGGTGGTGGTTGACAACGACCTCAGTGATGTTCGCGCCAACAGAGGCGGCATAAACCGGAATGAAGCGGTGCATTTCGCCATACAAGCGGAAGCCTTCAAGCACTTCGCGGCGGTAGGCTTTGAGCGTGCAGCCATAATCGTGTAGTTCCACGCCAGTCACCCATGAGATCAGTTTGTTCGCCAGCATCGACGGGAAGTTGCGCGTGACGGCATTATCCTTGCGCTGTTTGCGCCAGCCGCTGACCAGGTCGTAGCCCTCGTTGAGTTTGTTCAGCATCATGGGAATATCAGCCGGGTCATTCTGCAGGTCGGCATCGAGCAGGACGATGATATCGCCCTCGGAATGGTCAAGCCCGGCGGCAATCGCTGCAGTCTGCCCGAAGTTGCGGCGGAAGGAAACCACACGTACATGCTCAGGGTCTTTTTCTGCCTGCGCCTGAAGAATTGACAGGCTTTTGTCGCGGCTGCCGTCATCTACAAAGACCACCTCCCAGGTTTTGCCAAGACTGTTCATGGTCTGGTAGAGTGCTTCGAAAAGCATGGGGAGATTATCCTGTTCGTTATAAACAGGGATGATAAGTGATAGGTTCATGGTAATCGTTTGAATATCCTTAATTCAGCGCCTTCCACACAGGAAGGGGAAACTGAGGGTTTTGCAAATTCCTGAAAATCCTGTGGCGAGAGGAAATCCTTCCAGTCGGCATAGCGCTTCGCTTCAATAATGAAAACATCCGCTTCGCCGCGCCAGCGTTCGTCCAATTCGGCGTTCCAGTGGCTGAAGTAATGCAGCACGTCCGGGTCGCCGCCGATGCGGAAAGTATAACCATCGTTGATCTGGATCGGGAAGATTCGCACCTGCGGCACCACGTAGATCATGGGGGTGTAGGCGTTCCCGCCATCCCAATATACCAGACTATCCGGTGGGATGATCGAAGCCAGATACGCGCCAAGTTCTTCATGGTCACGGATGATGTCGGTATTGCAATCCTTTCGACTCGCACCAAGGTTCAACAGCGGAGCAAAGACAAACCCGGCGATCAAACTCGCATTGATGAGAGTCAGCACAAACGGCTGGGTCCTGTTTCTGCGCCAGAAGAAAAAGGCAGCAACCAGAACAAGCAACCCAAGCATCAAGCCGATGCCACCGCTGATGGCGCGTTTGATCTGCACCACTTCGAACCCAAGCCCGTATTTGAGCGTATCGGCAATGCCAACCCAATTCAGAGATTGTCCATCACGGAAGCGCGGCACGATAGGCAAGTTGAGCAAGCCATCGCCCACCTGCTCGAAAACGGAATAGCCCATCCCCGTGGCAGCCACTATGATGAGGAAAACTGCCGCCACAGTCCACGCCCGGTGCGGATTCTGATTCCAGGCATGGGCGAACGCGATGACCACGAACAAAATACCGAGCGGGTCGAAGAAACCGAGGTAGTTGGCAAAACAAAATACGCAGGAATAGCTTTCGTATTCGCTTGCCAGCGACGCCCATCCGTGCATGGCGGCGAGCAGGAAGTAGCTCACAGCGAGGAAAGCAGCCGCCCGCATGGCAGAAGCAGACTTCCATCCAGAACGAGGCGGGAGGAGCATCAAAGCAAAGATACTGCCCAATATCGGCAGGTAATGATAACGAATTCCCTGAAAGAACGAGTTGAGACGGTTGGAAAAATCGATGTCTGGATTCCAGATCGCAACCGAGTCTTTGGGCAGGCGGAATGGGTCAAGGAATGGTGTCAAATTTTCAGGCAACCACGGCGCCCAAAGCGAGAGGACGCGCGGCCAGTAGTACCCATGAAAAGCAAGCAGGGCAAGCGAACCCGCCGCCAACGCCCACAAGCCCTTTTGTTTGCCATGCTGCCAAAAAACATACAAAACCAGCAGCGGCAAAATGGGCGCCATGTTTTGGCGGGTGAAAATGGCAACCGCCGAAAGGACCGCTGCCAGAACGATCTGCCATAACGGACGTTCCTCATCGAGAATGAGTACACAGATCCAAACCAGCAGACAGGCAATGACCACCTGCGATACCGCCTGCACATGCAGTTTGATGATCATGGCGCTGACGGCAAAGAACCAGACCGCACCCGCCGCAAGCCAGTTGCCCGCCCAGCGGCGCGCAACGATCCATGTACCCAGCAGGGTGAGCAAACCAAGGAAGATGGAGAAATAACGCCCCGTGCGCAAACCCGCACCGAAGATGGCTTCTGCCACGCCGTAGATCAGGAATGCAAAGGGGGCTTTATTCGTCAGCGGACCGTACGGTTCGAACGGTTCATACACGCCGCGCATGTAGAGAATGCCCTTGATGAGATACGAACCTTCATCCAAGCTGCTGACGGTGGTTTGGGCATACATGATTGCCCGGGCAAAATAAAGAATCGCCCCCGCAATCGCCATTACAACCGGCAGCCAGGAGGGCAATTCTTTTTTCAACATGTTTTGAGAACTCATAATTAAAGCAGGTGACAGTCACATAAGAGTGACTGTCACTGAATAAGCTAAGCCAGCTTCTTATGGCGTGCCAAGTCGGCATCCACCATCATGGTGACCAATTGTTTGAAGGAGACTTCCGGCTCCCATTTCAATTGTGTCTTCGCCTTGGTCGGGTCGGAGATG
>JBAIYF010000135.1:0-3193 GCA_037916115.1 Anaerolineales bacterium | reverse complement strand
GGCGTGGAATATTGCTCTTCACGCGCAGCGGCATCCAGCGAAGGGATGGCGTCCACGGTGCGGGAACAGTCAACGATGAGTTGAGGCGGGGTTTGGGTCAGATCTTCGAGATAGCGGTCTTCAATTTCACTGGTCAGCGAGCCGTCGAGAAAAAGCGGATAGTACAGATACTTTACCGGCGAAGTGCGGTCTGCTATGAAGTTGAGGCGCATTTCGGGATACCACGTCAGTACGAGGTCTTCGGGGTTGGTGTTGTCACGGATGTAGGCAGAGACCGGGTCGATGTATTCGCCGCCCTTGCTAATGGACTCGCTATATCGGCTCCATGTGGCGGGTGAAAGGATGAAAAGCATCACAACCAACCCCGCAGAGGCGATCACACTGAAACCATCACTCCAGCCTTCCAAGGCTGGCACACGGAATGCGAACTGCCAGAACTCGGCAAAAGCGAAAGCGGAATAGACCGCCACTGCCAGCGTCCAACTGATGTAATAGTGTGTGAAGTTCCTACCGGAGAGATTGCTCAAGATGATCTCAATCGGGAACCAGATCAACAGGAACGTATCGAAGACCGTCACTTTGCGTTGGACGAATTTCACCAACATGCGAAAGCCTGCCACAAGCCAGGCTGCCAGTGTGAACCAGCCCGTCCAGCCCATGCCGTACTTGCCAAAACCACCGAAGATATCCAGCCATTCGCGGTCTTTGGCGGCGGAGTAGGAGAAGTTGAAGATGATGGACGCGTAGAACATCTCACCGGCGCTGCCCATGATGGCGAAGTAGAGCGACCAAACGATGAGCGGTAGGGCAAAACCTGCCAGCGCCACAAGGCTGATGCGCAGCACTTCCAGATAATGTCCCTTGACCATGTAATACAAAAAGATCGCGCCCAGAATTGCAAAGAAGCCGCCGATGTTATTCGCGCGGAAGGTAAAGCTCAACCCGAAGAATGCGCCTACCCAAATATATTTCCAGTAGTTGCGCTCCACGTCCACCATTGAGAGGAAGAGCACGAGTCCGGCGGCATTGAAGAGCAGGGCGTATTCCTCGGTGTAGTTGCCGTAACCGAGAACCGCACGCAACCCAATGCCTGCCAATGCTGAGCCGAACAGCGCCGCGCCAATGCCCCAGCGTTTGGAAAGTGAGTTATACAAAAGCCAGAACATCCCAAAGATGCACAGGAACTCCACCAGCCAGACCCCCCAACGTGAGCCGCCGCCCAGGAGTAATCCCAAGGCGTTGATGTAAAAGATGCCCGGTCCTTTTGAGTCCCAAAGATCACGGTAGGGCAGTTTGCCGTCCAATATTTGATCACCGGCGTAAAGGAAAAAACCGCCATCTCTGGCGGGTTTATCGAAGAACGGGTTGGCAAGGTCGAGTACTAACAGTGTCAGCAAAAACAAAAACACATATGGCAAGACAAGTCGAAGTTGTTTCATTATTTCCTCACTTGCATTCCAAGCCCTTCCACCAGATTTTTAATCGTGCTCCAGTGGATGCGTTCCCACGCAGTGGGGCTGGAGTTGGAATTATGCGGCGCCAGCATGACGTTATCCATCTTCAAAAGCGGACTGTCCAAGGGCAGCGGCTCGAATTCAAATACATCAAGCGCCGCGCCTCCAATTTGACCTGAGCTGAGTGCCGCAACCAAAGCCTTTTCCTCCACGATGGGTCCGCGCGCGGTATTGATCAGCACTGCTGTGGATTTCATCTTTGCGAGCGTGTTCGCATTGATAAGGTGATACGAGGTCGGGTTGAGGTCGCAATTGACGGAGACGAAGTCGGAGTTCGATAACAGAGTTTCGAGATTCGTCATTTCAATGCCTGATTCACTGACAAAGACATGATCCACGTCAACAATATCTGTGCCATAGACCTTCATGCCGAAGGCTTTGGCGCGGCGGGTAACGGCTTTGCCGATGTTTCCCACACCGATCACCCCGAGGGTCATTTCACTGAGCGTCTTGCCGGGAATCTTCTCCCATTTGCCGCTCTTCATTTCCCTGTCCATCCACGGACCGCGGCGGGCGAAGGCGAGCATATAGCCCAGAACCGTATCTGAAACGGGAGTGGTGAAGGCGTTGGGTGTGCGTCCAAGTTTTACGCCAAACTTTGCGCAGGCTTCTCCATCGATGGAGTCCACGCCGGTGCCCCATTTGGAAATGACTTTGAGACGCGGCATGCAGGCTTCGATGACGCGCGCTGTGTAGCGGTCGTCGCCGCAGATGGTGCCGTCGAACTGACCGGCATATTTGAGAATGTCCTCTTCTTCCATGCGTTCTTCCACACCTGGCACGATCAGGTCAATGCCGTATTCTGCCAGCACCGGGCGGAAGCGGTCGAGAAAGGGGATCATGTAGGGGGCGGTCATTAGGACGGTGGGCATGCTTATTTCTTCTCCATTCGCGCCTGCATGAGCAGGTCGGCAATTTGAAAATCGGCTTCTTCGTCAATGTCCACGGCTTCGAGGCGCGGAATTTCGAGCATGAAGGGTTTGTCGCCGATGCGGTGTTTTTTGCGTTCGAGGTTCTCGCGGGTAAAGAGATACAGACAGGAATTCTCTTCATACACGGGCGGCAGGTCTTGCGTTTGCAGCAATTCCAGCGGATTGTGGTTGATGGCGCTTCCATCCTTCCAATACAGACGAGTTTGCCAGCGGGTTACGGAGAAGAGCGAATCGTATTTGGGGTATTCGGCGAGGAAGGTTTGAATTCCGCGTGAGATGGTTTCGGCTTTGAGCAGTGGATTGGTGGAGTGGGTTTGCAGGTAGAAATCTGCCTGCACCTGCGCGGTATCGTGCAGGAGAATGTCGTTCATGGGGACGTTGTCGGCGCGGAGATGTTCGGGACGCTGAATCAGTTTTACACCCGGAAAGAACCGCCGCACACTATCCATGACTGGTTCGGAGTCGGTATCCACAACCACATCGCTAATTTCAGGAACATTTAGCAGAGTCTCAACGATATGATGAAATAGCGGCTTTCCGGCAAGCAAACGATAATTCTTGCCAGGGACGCGCTGGCTATGATGGCGCATGGGCACAAGGGCAGTAATTTTATAGTTTTGCATTTTATGTCAGGGTAAAAGAATTTTTGCTGGGAAAAACAAATTGTACTTGAAAATTGCTTTATACATTCTGTCATTCTTTCTGTTGCACGTAAAAACATCCTGTATCATTTATGCATGATACAGG
>JBAIYF010000134.1:0-5450 GCA_037916115.1 Anaerolineales bacterium | reverse complement strand
AGATTTAGTTGCTGAAGCTTTCCGTCTTGAATTAATAAAGGTGTTATGAGCGCCGATGGCTGAAGCAGATCGTAATTGACTCCGCCATTGGATAGCCTGATATACAATTCCTCATCAGAATTGAATTCGTAACGAATAACTTTGACACCATATACAAGTTCATAGCATTCGATCATCTCCACAGGGACCGAACCCGCCCGAACAAGAAGGTTTAGTTGCTGGGATTCCACATCCATTGTGTATTCGGGGACAGGGCATTCGAAGCCGGATGAAGTTATTTTTGCCTGTGCATCCATCGAAGAGCTAGCACAACCAATGAGGCTAAAAAAGCAGGCAAAAATTGAGAGAACTTGCAGTATGGGTTTTATCATGTTCAAAGTCAAGTAAGAAGGGAAGACTCCGGCAGTTGCCGGAGTCTTCTTGTCTTTCGGTGTTATATCAAAGGGTTAATTCCCACCCTTGACTTCAACCCAGATATTATCGTAAAGCGGAGTGGCTTCGCCCACGTCCTCGATGCGATGACCATTGGCTACCACTTCAGGCGGTGTGTTGGTGATCGGGGATGCCATGTAAGCATCGTACAGATCGGTGTGAGTTTCCTTCGCGTATTCCAGCGCCGCGGCGTTCGGATTGGTATACGGGAAGTCACGCAGCATCATCCAGAAGATGTTGCCCTGATTGGTGTAGTTGAGCCAGGCGTAGGCGGCGTCGGCATGCGGGGCATCTTTGACCATGACCCAGTTATCCTGCCATAGGATGGGACCTTCGGTGGGATAGATATACTGAATGGCAGGATTTTCCTGCTGCGCGAGCAGGGCTTCGGCGGTCCAAGTCATGCCAAGGTCCACATCACCGGCGATGAGGGCTGTCTTGGGGCTGTCGCTGTCGAAAAGCTTGATATTGGGAACGAGCTCGGCAAGCTTATTCTTGGCTTCTTCAAGCTGCGCAGGGTCAGTGGTGTTGACATCGTAACCAAGGGTCAACAAGGTGAGCCCAATGGTGGCACGGGAATCATCAAGGAAGACCATGCGACCAGCGTATTCAGGTTTCCAGAGGTCAGCCCAGGAGGTGGGGACGTTTTCCACCGCTTCGGTGTTGACCACAATGGCGTCTGTCCCAGCCTGATACGGCAGGGAATACTTATTGCCGGGGTCGAAGCTCGGGTTGAGGTACGCCGGATCAAAATTGGGCAGAACGGGCAGCTTCGATTGATCCAATTCCGCCAGCAAGCCCTGGCGAATCATCAGCGGTACGATGTAGTCTGTCGGCTGGACAAGATCGTAATTGGTACCGCCTGCAGAAATCTTGGCATACATTTCCTCATTGGACGAATATTCGTCACGATTGACCTTGATACCATAGACTAGTTCGAAGCACTCGATCATGTCCTGCGGAATGTACTCTGTCCACACAAAGATGTTTAACTCTGTTGATGTGGTTTCAATCTCGTATTCCGCATCCGGACAGGCGTACCCACTCGAGGTAACCTTCTCACCGGTATTGGCAGCTGGTTCTTCACTGCCACCGCCTCCGCAGGCTGCCAATGCGAGGCTAAGAATCGCAAGCACAGCAAACAGATTGAACAGGGATTTTTTGATCATTTTTCTCACTCCTTTGAAATATATGGCACGCACCTAAACCTATTAAGCGCGAAATACCTAACTTATTGAGCAGGTTTCTGATCGCGGTTCTGGAGCCATTGCAAAGCCAACACTGCAAGGAATACGATCAAGATCCACACCGTGGAAAGTGCATTGACCTGCGGGGTGATAATACGGCGTAACAGACCATAGACATAGATGGGCAAGGTTGTAGAACCGGGACCATTGGTGAAGAAGGTGATGACAAAATCATCCAACGACAGCGTAAATGCCAGCAATGCACCAGAAAGTACCCCAGGCAGGATCATTGGGAACGTAACACGCCAGAAAGTGGTCCATTCATTGGCACCAAGGTCCATGGCAGCTTCTTCATACGATTTGTCAAAACCCTGCAAACGGGCTTGAACCACAAGGGTCACGAACGGAACCATGAAAGCGATGTGGCTGACGGTCACCGTCCCAATTCCCAGCGAGAGGCGCGAGTCGCCTGTGAGGCTTAGGGCATTATTCAAAGCCCCAAAAGTCTGACTGAACAAGGTCAGAATGCCAATACCCATAACGATTTCAGGGATCACGATGGGAATATAAAGGGAAAGCTGCGAAAACGGCTTAATCTTGAAATCGTATCGTTGAAGAGCCAGAGCCGCCATTGTACCAATAGTGGTGGCAATAATCGTCGCTGTAAAAGCAATTGTCAATGTATTCCCCGCAGCTTCCATTACATCATTGTTCCTTGAAAGATCGCAATACCAATGGAACAAGCCGCACGGGCTGGCTTTTACAAGGCTACCATCCATGACAACACGACTACTAGTATCCGTAATGAAACCTTCAAATGTCACATTTGCACGAGACGCATTGAAAGAATATAGGATCAGCACAATGATCGGCGCGTATAGGAAAAAGTACACAAGCGAAGCCGCCGCGACGACAAAAGGAGAACGCTTATGAGGGTTCATACCGACACGATCTCCTCTCCGAAACCGAATTTACGTGTGTAGAAGTAAGTCACGATCAAGGTCATGATCATCAAAATAAGCGAAGCAGCCGAACCAAAGGTCGGATCACGCGCATCGAGAAATTGACGTTGAATGAGGTTGCCCACCAAAATCACCTGACGCCCGCCAAGGATATCGGATACGATGAACGTTCCCATGACCGGGATGAAGACCAGAATGGTACCAGCCACCACACCGGGCATCGAAAGCGGAAGTGTAACCCGCAAAAAGGTACGAAAGGCATTCGCGCCCAAATCCGCAGCAGCTTCATAAAGCGAGTTGTCGATCTTTTCAAGCGAGGTGTAAATTGGAAGGATCATGAACGGTAAAAACTCATACACCATCCCCACCAACACAGCGCCGGGTGTATACAACATTTCCAATGGTGTGAATGGAATATGAAGCAGACTCGCCGCCCAGCCAAGAACCATATTGATGGCACCTTCCTTGCGGAGCAGCATCATCCACGCATACACACGGATGACGAAGTTCGTCCACAATGGAATAAGCACCATGAATAAAAATGTATTACGCTGCTTTGGGGTGGCGCGCGCAATAAAGTACGCCAACGGATATGCAAGCATAATCACGATCACAGTTGTATTGAAAGCCAAAGAGAGCGAACGCCCCAGAATGTTGACATATAATGGATCAAAGCAGGAGGTTTGTCCGGCTGGGCAATCGGTGCTATAGCCCAACAAGCGGACGTAATTATCCAACGAAAAGGTATAAATCACATCGCCGTCTGGACTGCGCTGACCAAAGCTAACCACCAAAGTCAGGAAGAGCGGAATGATCAGAAGCACGAACAACCACAACGTTGTGGGAAGCGCAAGAAGCGTTCCCTGCATGGATTTACTTTCACGAAGTCGCTGAAACATGGTTAATCCTTCTTCAAGACAAGCGTGTTTTCAGGCATGAACAGCAAGGTAACAACCTGGTCTTTTGAGTAAAACGAAGATGGGTCGAGGCGTGAAATTCGGTTCTGTTCCATCACTTTGAGGCGGACACCGTTCAAATCCACGTATACATGCGTATCCGAGCCGATATAGACTGAGGTCACCACTTTTGCATTGAACAGTCCCTCCCCCTTGGCATTGTTTTCCACAATGCGGATCTTCTCCGGGCGGATCGAAACGGCAACCTCCTCGCCATTGACAAAGTCACGCGACATAGGCATACCTTTGACCTCAGTATTGAGTGTTGGGATATGGACAACCGCTTCATCCTTCGAGATAGACTTGATCTTGCCATCGAGGAAATTCGACTCCCCGATAAAGTCTGCCACGAACTTGTTCACCGGGCGTTCGTAAATTTCAACCGGTGTTGCCAACTGCTGCACTTTGCCCTTGCTCATCACCGCAATACGGTCAGACATGGTCAGAGCTTCTTCCTGATCGTGCGTAACGTAAATAAAAGTAATGCCAAGCTGTTGCTGAAGCGCCTTGAGTTCAAGCTGCATTTCCTTGCGCAGCTTCAGGTCCAGGGCGCCAAGCGGCTCATCGAGCAAAAGCACGTCCGGCGTTTTGACCAATGCACGGGCAACCGCAACACGCTGCTGCTGCCCGCCGGAAAGCTGCTTCGGACGACGACGTTCCATACCGGTCAATTGGACCATTTCCAATGCGCGTCCAACACGCTGTTTAATTTCATGTTCCTTTGCGCCTTCCATTTCCAAACCAAACGCAATGTTCTGAAACACGGTCATATGCTGAAAAAGGGCATAACTTTGAAAGACCGTATTGACCTTGCGTTGAAATGGCGGCGTGTGCCCCATAGGCTTCCCCTCAATATAAACCTCTCCCTCCGTGGGCCACTCAAAACCAGCGATCATACGCAGAGATGTGGTCTTGCCACACCCCGATGAGCCAAGCATCGAAAAGAACTCTCCGTTCTTGATCTGCATGGTCACATGATCCACCGCAGCAATTTCATTACCTTCCGGCGTGACGAACCGTTTTACAACATCACGCAATTCAACAGCAAATTCACTCGTCATCTAGCATTCTCCGTCTTGAAATGTAGACTTCCGAAACTTCGGGCAAAAACCTGAATTTCGGAAGTAAGACTTACAGCGTATTGTTGATTTCCTTCAATGTATCGCCCAGACGCTCCAGAAGCGCATCCATTTGTTCGTAAGTCACCACAAGCGGCGGTTCGATACGGATGGTCTGTGCGCTGGTCAACGTTCCTGCAACCAACACACCGCGCTTGAAAAGCCCAGAAGCAACTTTATAGCCGGTTTCAGGAGTTTTGAAGTGCATACCAATCAATAAGCCCTTTCCAGTGACCCTTTCAAAAATGTTTGGGTATTTTACAACAAAATCCTGAAGTTTCGGCATGAGATAAGCACCCTTCTCGGCTGCCTGCTCCCATAATTTCTCACGCAATGTAACATGGATGGCAGAGATCGCAGCCGAACAAGCCAACGCACCGCCGCCGGTCGTGGTGGTGTGCATGAAAGGATTCGGGTACATCATCGGGTGGAAGATCTCTTCCGTGGTCGTCACGGCGCTGATGGGCATCACGCCACCGCCAAGAGACTTGGCAACCGTCAAAATATCCGGCACCACATTCCAATGCTCAATACCCCAGAGCTTCCCGGTCCGACCCAGACCCGTCTGCACTTCATCCGCAATGAGCAAAACGCCATACTTCTTCGTTGCAGCACGGATGCGAGGCCAGAAATCATCCGGTGGCACGATCGCGCCCGACTCACCTTGAATGGGCTCAAACATCACAGCCGCGACCCCAACTCCAACCTTATCACAAATCTCCAGTTGCTTTTCAACGGCATCCGCATCACCGAACGGCACGTGATACACCTGCCCGGCATACATCTGTCCCATGG
>JBAIYF010000133.1:0-4910 GCA_037916115.1 Anaerolineales bacterium | reverse complement strand
TACTTTGAACATCTAATACGCCGATCACCTCGTTCCCTTTACGGGTGAGGGGAAGCGCCATTTCAGAACGTGTTTCGGGAAGGTCAGGATTGTTGAAGTAAATGGCATCTGCTCCTGTATCAAGAGCGATACGCGGAAGTCCGGTTCCGGCAACATATCCCACGATGCCTGTCTGCCCTATTTTTAGTTTGTGATTTCTTGCTAGCATTCTTTTGCCGCCGGTGCTGTTCGCGGCAATTAATACGGCATTTCCGGAGTTGTAGTCTACAAGAAAGACGCCGGTGTGGTAGTACCCAAATTGTTCGCTGATGAGTTCAGTTAACTGCGTTAAGAGAATATCCAAGTTTTGGGACTGATTAATGATTCTTGATATTTTTGTGATGGACTCAAATTGCTTTGCGCGGCGTTCATTGCGTTGGTTTGCTTCCAGAAGCTCCTTGGTGCGTGCCGCAATAGTCGATTCAAGTGAGGTTGCGAATTTCTGCATTTCCTGGTTTTTTTGTCTGATTTCCTGTTCAGATCTATTCAAACTGCCAATTACGTTTTCAATGCCTCGTCCTGAGCCCCAAAGAAGCGCTGCAATGAAGAACAGGTAAACGAGCATGGAAGAAAAAAATGTAACCGGCGTTTGTGGAATTAATGGAGCGGGAATTGCGTCGTTGAAAATAAGAAAACCAAGACTTATCAGTGTATTGATGCCTGCCATGGTAAATGCACCGCGTCCACCAAGCAGCACACCTGCTATTACAGTAGTTAAAACAAGGCTGGGGAAACTTGCCCCAACAAGCCCGCCCGAAATAAAAATGGAAATCACAAGGGTGATATCTATGACGACCAGGATGATCGTAGCTGCTGGTCTGGTAAATCCACGCATCATAAGCTGGCGTGCAATAATACCTGCCAATACGATGACCCCTGTCAGCATGGCGGAGAAATACTGACCAAGTATGAATGGTGCTGCAATCGTATAGAGTGACCCGATGATGATGATCGTCCACAATATGACATTTAATAGACCGGCATTGCGGGTCTTTTCCTCGTCATTAAAGACGGGTGGGTAGAATAATTGCCGGAGATTATTCAGCATAATTTTCCTCTTGCTGTTCATCAAGGTCTCCGCCGGTGAATTGGATCGTGATCTCGGTTCCACCCAAGACCCTTTCGAGTTCTTCAGCTGTTAGTTGGAGAATATTCTCCATGTTTACGGCACTACTAATGCGGCGGGTGGCGGCAAAAATCGTGCTTTCTTTATTGGCGCGTCTGTTGCTTTCTTCAAATAAGCGGGCATTTTCCAGCGTGAGGGCTGTGCGGTTCGCTGCTGCCTGGGCAATGGCGATTTGTTCTTGACTCCAGGATTTTTGTGGGTCATCCTGTACAAGTCCAACAACGCCGACAAGTTCTCCCAGCACCATCAAAGGTACCAGTAGTGTGTTGGTGCCTTTGTCTGATAGTGTGATCGGGTTGCCGCTTTCCAGACGCAGAGCCAGTTCGGGTTGCAATCCCTGTGGAATCGGGCGTATCTGCAGACCGTCGTACTCATAGGCGGGCGAGACCCTTCTTCCGATCGTGTTCTGCCATGCCATTCGGGTATTGGATTTGTTTGCTTTGGAAAGTTCATTAAGGGTTACTTCCAATTTTTGCACCAGTTCGGCGTTTTCAATGGCGGCTGTCAATTGGTCTGCGAGTACTTGTAATATCTGCATGTCGCGTTCATCGAATGCATTCGAAGATTTCGACTGAATATCCAAAGCCCCAATGGTAACGTTATAACTTCGGAGCGGCAGGGCGATCTCCGAACGTGTATCAGGTAAATAGGGATTTGTGTAATGGACTGCGTCAATATCCACGTCTTGGGCAATGTATGCCTGCCCTGTGCGGGTAACATTACCAACCAGACCCGTCTCACCAACTTTTAGACGATAATTATTGGCGAGCATTGATTCAGCGGCGTCGCTGCTTGCACCGCGCAAGAATGCATATTCTCCCTTGTCGTCCACAAGGAAAATTCCCACATGGTAATATCCGAGCCGCTCACGAATCAGATTTGCTGCAACATTTAACAGTGTACGCTGATCGCGGATCACAGCAAGCTCGCGGTTAACTTCGGCAATAGTTTGAAGCTCGTTTGCCAGACGGGCAAGATCTTTCGTACGAGTTTCTACCTTCTCTTCAAGTGTTCCAAATGCTTCTCGGAGGTTGTTCGACATTTGATTAAAGGCTATTCCCAGGTCTTCTAATTCATCTTGTGTGCTGATCTGAATGTTGACTGGGTATTCTTCTTCAGTGCGGCTGAGTGTTTCGCCTGATACCCGACTGGCAAATTCGCGAAGTTGACGAAGTGGCTCAGTAATCGAACGGGTAAATACAAAGAGCAGGGCGGAAAAAATCAGTAGTACTCCGGTGGTGTAGCCCAGTAGAGTATTTCTTAGTCCAAGTGTCGATGTGGTTAATTCGGATGTCGGATAGGCAAGTGCCAAGGACCAACCTGTGTTGAACCCAACGGGTGCGTAAGCAATGAGCATTTCTTCGCCGCGTGGGTCGGTGGCTTCGACGAATCCTGATTTCCCTGCCCGCATTTCGGATACAAGTTCGATCCATCCTCTGGTTTTTTCGGTGTATGCAGCAATAATCATCGAATCTGACATTACATCATACTGCCCACCGTTATCACCAATGCCGAGAATGATACCGTTTTCGTCAATAAGGAATGCGTAACCATTCTCTCCTACTTCAATGGAGTTGACGATTTCCTGGGTTTGGAGGAAGGCAATATCTGCCGTGGCTACGCCTTTTACTTTTCCGCTGTCATCGAAAAAGGGTGTACTCCAGGTAACCATCCATATATTGCCGCCTCCTGTATCAAAGTATGGATCTGAGAGTACCGATGTTCTGAGGTCGCGTGGAATGGTATACCAGCTTTTGGTCAGATAATCATATTCGGGCGTTCCAAGGTCACTGAAGACCAGCGTGTTATTAGGTTTTCGGCTGAAGTAGGGAGCATAATAATATTGCGCTTCTTTGAACTGGTTGGGTTCAAATGCAATGGTGGCTCCAAAGACCCGTTCATTCCTTCTAAGCGTGTTTCTCAACATTTGAATTAGATCTGACTCTTGAATGGTTCCCGATTCAGCAAATGTAGCCAGTTGAAGAGAGATGGTTTGAGCAACCAATAAGTCAGACTGGATGATTTCAACTTTTGCTTCCACTTGATCTTGAAGCTCAGACTGCAATGTGTCAGCCAGTGCCTGTTGGGAAAGGCGGATGCTTAAGACTGTATAAATAACTAATGCGATAAGCAACAGACCTATGACAGCCAGCGGCAGTTTGACGCTGAGACTAAGCCTTGAGTTTTGCCGGATGTCGTGAGAAGCGGTTTGATTTATTTCGCTCATTTGACCGCCGTTTCGTCTGGTGCAGACAGAGAGCCGATTTGAATGAACGAACGGGATGCGCCCAAAGCCAGCCCAAGTTCTTGAATGGTCGTTTGCATGATCCGTTCAAAGTCGGTGGATGAGCCAATTTTTGTTGTAACGAGAGATATAGTCTCTTCTTGTTCAGCACGTCGTGTTGCATCTTCAAAGAGGCGGGCATTTTCCAATGCCAATGCCGCCCGGTCTGAAATGGATTGAACCAAGCTGATCTCGTCTTCTGTCCAGTTCCTGTTTGCTTCAGAAGCTTCTATATAAATTACGCCGATTACCTGCTCACGGAATTTTACGGGTACAGCAAGCATGGGTTTGCTGTCCATGGTGGAACGGGGCACGACCATGGCGTCTCCGCTTGCAATGATTTTTTCAAGAACTGGCAGGTATTCAGGTGATGTATTCACCACAATGCTGCCATCAGGGCGGAAGGAATACCCGAGTTGTTTGCTTGTTTGAGCAAACCTGCCGATTTTATTTTTCTGAACCGGTTCGTTGATTATCGGGATTTCGTTTCGGATGTATAGGACGATTCCAAGTTGATTGGCGATTATCATCAAAAGTTCTACATCTTCATCATTAAAAGCACCGGACTGTGTGCTTTGTACATCAAGTACACCAATGACTTTGTTCCCATACTTTATGGGAAGCGATATTTCCGAACGCGTTTCCGGGAGGTAGGGGTTGTTGAAATAGATGGCATCAACCCCTGTATCAAGTGCGATACGGGGTCTGCCGCTTTGTGAGACGTATCCTACAACTCCAGTACCGCCTACTTTTAACTGATGGCGGTTTGCAAGCATTTTTTGCCCGCCTATGCTATTAGCTGCATGTAATACCGCATATTCGCGCTTTTCATTCAACAAAAAGATGCCAACATGGTAATAGCCTAGTTTATCGCTGACTTCCCTTACCGTCTTGTTCAAAAGTTCTCCGGTACTTAATGCAGTGTTGGCGGTGATTTCTCTCGAAATACGGTTGATGTTTTCGAACCTTTGCAATTGTCCCTGAACCTTCAGGTTAGAGTCCTGCAACTGCCGAGTACGTTCTGTAATTCTGTTTTCCAATTCTACTTTTGTAGATTGCAGTTCTTGATTCTTGCGCGCAAGTTCCTTGTTCCGCTCCAATTCCAGTTTTTCGCGAAATAAAATGATTCCAAGCAAGATCGCGCCAATACTGAAAACAATTCCCGCAGTTCTCGCTATATTGACTGTGTCGTTTGGAATATTTGAGTACAGTGGTGCTGTAAGGGTGGCTACTGTGGCAAAAATAACAAGCCCAATGTACCCACGATTTGAAAGCAGAACACTTGAAAAAATGAGCGAAATGTGAACGATTGTGGCTACTACCACATCGATGGATACAGCATTACCCTGGAATATCAACAAAAATGCCAGGGCTGTAAATCCATAAGTGAAAAAATAACTTCCGATTTTGTAATATTTGGTTCGGCTTAATCCATAGGAAATGATGGTTGTTGCGGTGAAT
>JBAIYF010000132.1:0-1571 GCA_037916115.1 Anaerolineales bacterium | reverse complement strand
ACGATGACGAGAATGGGCAGAATGCGTTTGAAATCGAGCTTTTCTTCGGGGGGAGTTTGGGTGGTTTCGGTCATGGCTGGTTGAGTGTATCACTTGTTGCGTGTCTGTCATTGCGAGCCGCGCTCTTGTTCTTGCGGCGAAGCAATCTCATGACTTAATCCTGAGATTGCTTCGGGCGGAAAAGAACCGCCCTCGCAATGACATGGAATGTACTTACACCAACTCCGCTTCCATCTCTTCCTGTTTCTTGAACTGACTCATATACAGGTCGTAATAGAAGCCCTTCTTTTCCAGTAGTTCATTGTGCTTGCCGCGTTCGATGATCTGACCGGCTTTGAGCACAAGGATCTGATCTGCATTGCGGATGGTGGAAAGGCGATGCGCGATGACAAAAGAGGTGCGTCCGCTGAGCAATTGGTCGAAGGCTTTTTGGATGAGACGCTCGGTTCGTGTGTCCACGCTCGAAGTGGCTTCATCCAAAATGAGAATTCTCGGGTCTGCGAGTGCTGCGCGGGCAATGGACAGTAACTGACGCTGTCCCTGCGAGAGACCGGAGCCGCGTTCACCCAGCACGGTCTGATATTTTTCCGGCAGGCGTTCGATGAACGAATCGGCGTTGGCGAGTTTGATGGCTGCCATCACTTCTTCATCGGTGGCGTCGGGCTTGCCAAAGCGGACATTTTCCATGACGGTGGTGCTGAACAGGAATGTATCCTGCAAGACGATGCCAACCTGTTTGCGAATGGATTCGGCGGTGACGTCACGTACATCCACGCCATCGATCTTGACGGAGCCTTCGGTCACATCGTAGAAGCGCGGCAGGAGGTTGATGATGGTGGTCTTGCCTGCGCCGGTGGGTCCCACGATCGCAAAGGTCTGACCGGGCTGGGCGGTGAAGGAAACACCCTTCAAGACCGGCACGCCATCTTCATATTCATGCGCCACGTTGTCGAATTCCACCAGACCTTTGATCTCGGTCATCGGTTTGGCGTTTGGCTTATCGAACACGGCGGGTTTTTCATCCAGAATGGTGAAGATGCGTTCGCCGCCTGCGATCGCATTTTGGATATTCGTCCACAAGACAGCGATCTGCTGAATGGGTTGGTTGAAACGCTGCACATACGCAAGGAAAGTGATGACCAAGCCGAGGGTGACGGGCGCGCCGCCAAAGTCACCACCGCGCAGCAACGCCCATCCGCCCACGCCTACGACGATGCCCAAGGCTACATAGGATAGAGCTTCCAAGGCGGGCGCCAGCGCGGAGGTGAAGGATACAGCGCGGACATTTGCATCGCGATTGGCAGCGTTGACTTCTTTGAAGTTCTCGATATTCTCTTCGGCGCGGTTGAATGCCTGCACTTCGCGCACGGCTGAGATCGACTCTTGCAATTCCGAGTTGACCGAACCGATCTCTTCACGCGCGAGGCGGAAGGCTTTGCGTGCTTGAGCCGAGAAGTAGGAGGTAACCCACAACATGATGGGCGCAATTGCCAGGGAGAGCAATGCGAATGGCAAGCTGAGTGTAACCATGTTGTATGCCGTCCATACGAGGAGCAGGATGCCGCTGAAGA
>JBAIYF010000131.1:0-12748 GCA_037916115.1 Anaerolineales bacterium | reverse complement strand
TACTGCCTTTAGCCGAATCACGCCAGAGAAAGTCAACACGGCAAAAAGGTCAACCAGGGGCCAGGCATCTCGGTCAAAACTTTCATGCTCAAGTTTGCGGAGAGCGCTCAGATCAAACAAATTGGCAGGGATAATTTCCATCGAGCGAATTGTATCAATAAAAAAAGATGGAAGGCGGATTGCGCCTTCCATCTTTTGCTTCAACAAACGTTTAGCCTTTTCCCTTGCCAAGGAAGTTATCGAGCATGCTGGTGAATTCCATCGGGAAGATGTACTTCGTGGATGGGCTTGAACCAATCGACTTGAGCGTCTCGAAATACTGCAGGGTCATGGTTTTCTGGTCAATATTCTTTGCAGCACCGAAGATGGCGTCAAGGGCTTGAGCAAAACCTTCCGCACGCAGCAACTGCGCCTGGCGCTCACCTTCTGCGGCAAGAATGGAGGATTGTTTCTGACCTTCAGCACGAAGAATGGCAGCCTGCTTTTCACCTTCCGCCACATTAACAGCGGCTTCACGTGTACCAGTGGATTCGGTCACTACGGCGCGGCGAATACGTTCTGCAGACATCTGGCGGTTCATGGCTTCCTGAACATCGCGGGGTGGGATGATTTCACGAATTTCCACATTGGTCACTTTTACGCCCCAGCGCTCGGTCACTTCATCGAGACGGGTGCGCAGCATGGTGTTGATATGCTCACGTTGTGAAAGCACATCATCAAGCGGAATACCACCGATGACGGCGCGCAGAGTGGTCGCCGCAATACCGGCAGCAGCAGCTTCAAAGTTGGTCACCTGCAAAACAGACTGGCTCGGCTCCAATACCTTGAAATACCACAAAAAGTCAATAGAGATGGGCGCATTGTCCTTGGTGATGGAGGTCTGCTGGGGAACTTCACGCACCTGCTCGCGCAGATCCACACGGACGGGACGATCTACGCCGGGGATGAGGAACACGATGCCCGGTCCCTGCGGCTTGCCCATCACACGTCCAAGGCGAAACACAACCAAACGCTGATATTCCGGCACGATGCGGATCATGTTAAATAACACGATCACGATCACAACGAGAAGAAAACCGAAGATGCAAAATATACTACCGCCTAACGCTTCCATTATATAAACTCCTTTTTATGATTGACTTTTCTCAACGACCAAGATAAACCCTTCACGTCCAACCACACGAACAGAACTTCCTGAAGGGATATTCACTTCGCTACGTGCCGACCACAATTCACTACCAACTTGCACCGACCCTTCATTGAAAATATCAGATGCAGCGGTGCCAATCACACCAACAAGCGCATCCAGGTCATGTGTTGGGCGGCGGGATACCACCTCCACAAATTGCCTCATCACCACCCACATTACCACCGAAACAATAACCGACATAAACAATGCAAGAACCGGGTTCACGGAAATCAGGTTATCTTCAGGCGCAAAAAGGAATACTGACCCGAATACAAGGAAAAATATATTCAACCCCAAATAAACCAGCCATTTTGCCGGGCTTCGTACCGCCATTACAAAAGGCGGCACACTCAATGCCAGTAAAACCAATGCCCACCAATGAATGGAAAGGTTATACGCAGCATACCCCGCCAATACCAGACAAAAAAGGGAAACCACCTCGCCGACCCCCGTCCCCGGTGTGGTGGCTGAAAAGAAAGCCAATACCACACCAGCCAAAAGGATCACATAGGCAACGTTCGGGTTTATTAGAAAGTCCATGAGTTCCTCCATTTGATTATACAACAACAACCACTTCATCATACGATTCCCATTGCACTCCGTTGCACCTCAATAACCAGTAGGTTGTATAATGATGCGAAATACCATCATACAGGAGCAAAAGTGAAGTTCAACAAAGTTTGCGTAATCGGGCTGGGATATATCGGTCTTCCGACCGCCGCCACCTTTGCCATGAACGGGGTCGAAGTTCTAGGCGTGGACATCAGCCCTAACATCATCGAAACTCTCAACAGAGGCGAGATCCACATCCATGAACCCGGCTTGCCTGAAATCTTTTCCAACGCCGTCAAAAGCGGCAAGTTCCGAGCAGCTCTCAACCCTGAAGAAGCTGACGCCTTCATCATCGCCGTACCGACTCCTTTTAAGCACGATGAAACCGGCGAATACAAAGGTGCAACCTACAAACTTGCAGATATGGACGCGGTGACGTCCGCTGCCGAATCGATTGTTCCATACCTGCGAAAAGGGAATGTAGTCATCCTTGAATCAACGTCCCCGCCTCGTACGACCTTTGACCTGGTTGCCCCCATTTTGGAGCGCTCCACGCTGAAAGCGGGTATTGACTTCCATTTGTGCTATTCCCCCGAACGCGTCCTCCCGGGACAGATATTACGCGAACTGATCGAAAACTCGCGCGTCATCGGCGGCGTGACTCCTGAATCTGCACAAGCAGGCGCAGACTTGTACGCAACCTTCGTCAAAGGGCAGATCATCCAAACCGATGCGACTACCGCCGAGATGGTCAAATTGATGGAAAACACCTATCGCGATGTGAACATTGCCATCGCCAACGAATTCTCTCGCCTCGCCGACAAATTTGGCGTGGATGTATGGGAAGCGATCCCTATCGCAAACCTGCATCCGCGGGTAAAAATCCTCAGCCCCGGACCCGGCGTCGGTGGACACTGTATCAGCGTCGACCCGTGGTTCTTCGTGGAAGCCGCGCCAGAACTGACGCCGCTCATTTACCATACGAGGCAGGTCAATGACTCGCAGCCGCATTTTGTGGTGGATGTTGTCAAACGAGCGCTTGGTTCCCTTAAAGGCAAAAAGATTGCAGCATTGGGTCTCGCATACAAGCCCGATGTGGATGATCTTCGTGAAAGCCCCGCAGTGGAAGTAGTTCATCTTCTGCAAAAAGAAGGCGCCCATGTCCTCGCTTGCGAACCGTTCAAGCCAGATGCCAACCTTCCGGGCATCACCATTGCACCCACATTTGAAGAAGCAGTACGAAACGCAGATGCACTTCTCCTGCTTGTGCGCCATTCGGAGTTCATTAAACTCTCACCCGCTGAAGTGGCAAAACAAACAAAAGCACAAACAGCCATTGATACAGTCAATGGCTGGGAAACTGCTGAATGGCAAAATGCCGGTTTTCGTCTCGTCAGATTAGGGTCAGGCAAAACCGCCTGAGTGTTCGGCTAATCCCCTGAAGCGGTTTCTTCACAATACTTCGAGCCACCTGCCAGTAGCTGAAGTGAACAGTCTGCAGGACCGCACGAAGAAACGAAAAAAGACGCAAAAACAAGCAATAGAACAACTTGAAATACGAACTTTTTTAGATTAAACCCTGTGTGTTTGAACATAGCATAGTTCTCCATATCCATTTTACTTAATATCTGTCCCAAGTGACTTATGAGAATCCTTTCAGTTTTTGGAACCAGACCTGAAGCGGTCAAAATGGCGCCGGTTGTCCGGCAGCTGGCAGCCACACCTGGGGTTGAGGCGCGGGTTTGTGTCACAGCGCAGCACCGCCAGATGCTGGATCAGGTTTTGGACCTTTTCGACATTCAGCCGAATTACGATCTCAACCTGATGCGCGACGGGCAAACCCTGCCACAACTCAGCGCCGACATCTTCACGCATCTCGACCCCGTCTTGAGTGACTTTCAGCCGGATTGGGTACTGGCACAAGGCGATACCACTACTGTAGCCATCACCTCTCTACTAAGTTATTACCGCCGCATCAAATTCGGGCATGTGGAGGCAGGACTGCGCACCCACGATAAATGGGCGCCCTTCCCTGAGGAGGTGAATCGCCGTATTGCTGGTGTGGTGGCAGACTTGCACTTCGCCCCTACAGATTGGTCCAAAAACAATCTGATACGCGAGGGTGTGGATGAAGGAATCATCAAGGTCACTGGCAACACAGTGATCGATGCTTTGCAATTCGTAGCAAAACAAGATGAGCCGAATGAAGTGAAGGAATTGCTGGCAAAACTGGGCATCACCCACGAACGCAACTTGATCCTTGTAACGGCACACCGGCGAGAAAACTTTGGTGAACCCATGGAGAACATCTGTCGCGCATTAATAGACCTGGCAAAACGCGGCGACATTGAAATCGTATATCCCGTCCATCTGAACCCCAATGTTCAAGAGCCGGTCAACCGCCTGCTCAAGGATGTAAAGCACATCACACTCCTGCCTCCGCTTGATTACCTGCCGCTTGTCCACCTGATGAAACACGCCCGCATCATTCTCACCGACTCAGGCGGAATTCAGGAGGAAGCGCCGGCATTTGGCATTCCGACCCTTGTGCTGCGGGATGTAACCGAACGCCCCGAGGGGGTGGCTGCGGGGACGCTCAAGCTTGTTGGGACCGATACAGCCAAAATCACGTCTGAAGCGAAACGTCTTCTGGATGATCCTTCCGCTTTTCAAGCCATGGCGCAAGCGGCAAATCCATATGGAGACGGACACGCAGCGGAAAAAATAATTGCAGCGCTGCTGAAATAGGGAAAACCTGTATTCTTTGCAAGATAGTAGGTTGTAATGTCTGCTGAGTTGTTTCTGTGTATAATGAATTTGACTAAGTGCCATGAAGAGACTAGCTACACACCTTACACTCCTGATCTTCGTTCTTGCTTCTTGGGCACCCGTTAGTGCCCAAACATCCATTGACACTGAATATTTCAGCCAAACGGGGCATAATGTTTCAGGGGAATTTCTTTCCTTTTACAAAAGCAACCCCAATTCGGAGTTTATGTACGGGCATCCCATTACTGAGCAATTCACAAGCAGGGATGGAAAAACGGTGCAATACTTCCAACGAGCCAGGATGGAACTTGACCCCAGCCAGCCCGAAGGGCAGCGTGTAAAGTTAACGCTGCTGGGACGCGAGATGTATGCCCCGACCGGCGAGTTGAATGTAGGTAATGCTTTTGCCTGCCGCAAGTACGATGAAACCGGGTTTTCCGTCTGCTTTGCGTTCCTTGAATTCTTCGATGCCAATGGTGGCGTTTTGCAATTCGGGTATCCCATTTCCGGGTTTGAGTATCATGAAAACAAGATCGTGCAATATTTTGAAAGAGCACGGCTTGAATGGCAGCCCTGGCGTGCCGATGGCTACCGTGTGGTGATCTCAGACCTGGGCCGCGCCTATTTCGACCAACTGGGCGAAGACCCTGCCCTGCTTGCCCCTGTCAGCCCGATCAATAATGCGCCGCGTGTCGTTACAGACCTGCGTGTACGAGCCTTCGTCTGGAAAGCCGTCACCCTTGCAAACGACAACCAGATGTTCTTCGTCGTTGTTCAAGACCAGAACATGCAGCCCGTACCCAATGCATCCTGCATCGCAGAGGTCAACTGGCCCAACGGAGCAAAAGACTCCACCACCATCCAAAGTGATAAAAACGGCGTAGGCATTGTATCGCTTGCCTTTTACAACCAGCCCTATGGCAGTCTCATCTACACCGAGATCACCTGCGAATACAACGCACTAAAATCCAGCACGGTCACCTCCTTCAGAATCTGGTACTAAAAAAACTCCCGTTCGCGGGAGTTTTTTACAGGCAGTCTCTCAAAGGGAAAACGGGACCGTCTTTACAGATCTCGCGCCAATCCTGATCGCGACTCAACGCACATACCCCGCAATCTGCAAGCCCTCCGCATGGCATGGGTGCACGGACAAGGACCTGCGCTTCGATCTTCATCCATGCCTGCCCCAGCCCTGCCAGCCTTTCTCGTAATGGCTGCAGATTCTCCCTACTTACGTCTACAGCAGCATAGTCTGCCCATTGTAAGACATCAAACAACCCATCCAACGGTTGAATCTCAACTGCTTCGGGCAAATCCACAGCCTGAAGTCCGCATACAACCACCACTTCTGCGTTTTGGGTTATGGCGGGTGCGATCAAACCTTGCAAGCGGGCTGGCGTATCGTCGAATGCAATCAGCGCCACTTTACGAGCTGATACCGGCATGGAGTAGCCATGCCCGATCGGTCCGCGGAGGTGAAGGATATCGCCGGGTTTCCAGTAAGACGGTATTCCAGGCGCGGAGCGGAATCCACTCTTCGGGTGGATAAGGCTTGAGAAAAGAGTGACAGGCAGGGGTGAGTCTGATCCGGGGGTGTGAGCAAGCAGGTACTGCCCTGGCGCAGGAGTCACTTCAGGGGGGCAGGTGATGCGGGCAGAGCCGTCCAAATATAGTTCTTCCAATTTGCCGTTTGCGTTTTTCATTTGAAAAATCTTAACATGCTTCGGGAGCGGGGGCAAGGCGGGTATAATTTTGCAACTTCATTGGAGGAACCATGAATATTTCAAGTTTGCTTCAAACCATAGCTTCTTTTGCGTGGATCGGTTTTATCGGTATTTTGATCACCATCTCGGTGCGCGCCAGCCGTAAACAGGCGGTTGGCGGTTTAAGCACAGCGGCGATCGTATTGATCGCTGTGGCGCTTTTGCTCACGACGGTCGGTGCAGGCATTGTGTTCATTGAACCGGATGAACTCGGCATTGTGGTGACCGTGCTTGGATCAGGCGGTATTCGCCCCGACCCGCTTGATTCGGGTTTGCACTGGATCGTGCCGTTCGCCGAGCGCGTGGAGCGTTACCCAAGAACGAACCAAACCTACACCATGTCTTCAGCGGTGGATGAGGGCGCGGTGCAGGGTGATGACTCCATTCAAGTACGCACAAAGGATGGGCAGCAGGTTTACATTGACGCATCGGTCATTTACGCTGTTGATCCGCTGAAAGTCGTATCTTTATATTCGACCTGGCGCTTCAATTATGAAGACCAGTTCGTGCGTACTCAGGCACGCGGTATCATCCGCGATGTGGCTTCGCAATATGGCGTGGAAGAGATCGTAAGCACCAAGCGTGAAGAGATGGCGCTTTCGATTACCGAACAATTGACAGCTATTTTCACAGAAAACAATCTGATCCTGCGCGATTTTGTCCTGCGCAATATCCGCTTCAGCGACGAATACGCGGCGGCGGTGGAACAGAAGCAGATCGCCGAACAGCAGGCACAGCAGGCGGCTTTTGTGGTCGAACAGAAGCGGCAGGAAGCTGAACAGGCTCGTCAGGTGGCGCAAGGTCAGGCAGATGCGGCGGTGATCGCAGCAGAAGGTGCGGCGCAGGCGCGATTGATCCAGGCGCAGGCGGATGCGGAAGCGAATCGTTTGCTCGCTGAGTCTTTGACCCCGGAACTGGTGCAATATCAGTACATTTTGAGCCTCTCGCCGAACGTGCAGACCATTTTCATACCAAGCGATCAGCAGTTCATTCTGCCGTTGCCTGATACAACCACCACTCCCTAATTAGGAAAGCAAGACCTGACAGGTTTTCAGAAAACCTGTCAGGTCTTATTATTGAAACCATGCCCATTCCACAAACCGGACGTGAAGTTCGCCTGACCACTCTTTCCGCCTGCGCGGGCTGAGCGTCCAAACTAAGCGCCGATGCGCTGACGCAGGTTCTGCGTCCGTTGAAGGATATCTTCAACCCGGCTGATTATCCGGATTTGATGGTGGGTCTCGAAGCTCCGGATGATGCGGCAGTTTGGCGTTTAAGCGACGAACAAGCGATTGTTGTCACCACAGATTTTTTTACCCCAGTTGTAGATACACCTTACGAATACGGTTCGATCGCAGCCGCCAACAGCCTGTCGGACGTCTACGCTATGGGCGGGAAGCCCTTTCTTGCGTTGAATATTGCCGCATTGCCGGATAATTTGCCTTCAGACTTGTTGAGTGAAATTCTGCGCGGCGGTGCAGAGAAGGCAAAGGAAGCCGGTGTGGTTATTGCGGGTGGGCATACGGTCAAGGACAAAGAGCCTAAGTACGGGTTGGTTGTGATCGGGTTTGTAAATCCGAAGAAGATCATCAGCAAGGGTGGTCTGCAGGTAGGAGATGTGCTGATATTGACCAAACCGTTGGGAATGGGTGTAACCACAACGGCGATCAAGCAGGAAAAAGCGCAAGAAGCGCATATTCAGGAGTCCATCCAGTGGATGTCACGCCTAAACAAGATTGCCGGTCAATTAGCGGTTGAGTTCGACGTGCGCGGTGGAACGGATATCACTGGTTTCGGTTTCCTCGGTCACGCGGCTGAAATGGCGGAGGCTTCCGGCGTCTCGTTAGAGGTTAATTATTCCGCAATTCCACTGCTTGGCGGCGCGCGAAGTTATGCCGAAAAAGGCATCTTCCCTGGCGGCGCCTTTGATAATAAAAGTCATTTTGAAAAGTTTGTCACCTTTCAAGGGCTGGATGAAGCCGCCCAAATGCTCCTGTTCGACCCGCAAACCAGCGGCGGGCTATTGTTCGGACTAAGGCAGGAAAATCTGGGTGAATTCTCAAAACGAGCCGCCGAACTCGGTCAATCCTTTTCTGTTGTAGGTAGTGTCCGCTCCGGCACTGGGATCACGGTTCATTAGCCATGTTTCGTATTGGAATTATTGAGCTCGGCATTACCTGCACCCTGATCTCACTGGCGTTTATCATCCCTTTGATCATTACACGCGGCTACATGCGGCTGAACAAACGTATGAAGAACCTGGAAGACAAAATGGAAAAAAAGAAATAACTTTCAGGTACAATAGAGGCGCATTTGCACGAAACATCATGCTTGAGCCTTCTTTAGACCCAGACTCGAATTCCCCTCTTGCGTTGCCATTTGAACAGGCAGGAACCTTTCCCCGCGTCGTGTTGTGCGGATGTTTGAGTTTAACAAGCAAATCAATCTTTGAAGTAGAACAAGGAAAACATGAGTATAGGAAGTGAAATCGCAATCGTCCTTGTGCTGATCCTGATAAACGGATTGCTCTCCATGTCCGAGGCGGCACTGGTGGCATCGCGTAAGGCACGGCTGCAGCAAAAAGCGAACGAGGGAAACAAAGCATCGGCACTGGCGATCCGGCTGATCGAAGACCCAAACATATTTCTCTCCGCCGTTCAGATCGGAATCACATTGATCGGCGTGCTATCCGGCGCAGTTGGCGGCGCAACGATCTCCGAAAAATTGACGCCTGCCTTTCAGACCCTGCCATATATTGGCGAGTACAGCGAGACAATCTCTCTTACCCTTGTGGTATTAACCATCACAATTCTAACCATTTGGTTGGGCGAGTTGGTGCCGAAACGGCTTGGCATCAACAGCCCCGAACGTATTGCCCAAATAGTGGCGGGACCAATGCTTGTCGTTTCAAAGGTATTCTCCCCTTTCATCAGTATGATGAGCAATGCCACAAACTTTGTACTACGCCTGTTGGGAGTAAACCCGACCAAAGAACCGCCGATCACGGAAGAGGAATTGCAATTACTGATCGATCAGGGCACCCAGGCAGGTGTCTTCGCAGAATCGGAACAAGACATGGTGGAGGGTGTTTTCAGCCTCGGCGACCAGCGCGTATACTCATTGATGACCCCACGCACAGAAGTCGTCTGGCTGGATGTTCACGACACTGCTGAAGAAATCCTTGAAAAGATCGCCTCCTGCCCGTATTCCCGCTTCCCCGTTCGGGAAGATTCACTTGAATCCATCATTGGGATCGTCAAATCAAGAGACCTGCTTGTTACCGCCTTGTCTGGCAAGGAAATCCGCTTAAAAGACCTAGTCAAGCCTGCCATTTACGTCCCCGAAACCATGCTCGCCTCACGCGCACTGGAAATATTGAAGGAAAAGAACACCGAACTCCTTCTCGTCGTGGATGAGTTTGGCGGCATGCAAGGCTTGCTCACCATCAACGACATCCTTGAAGAGATCGTCGGCGAAATGGAAGGCGAGGAACCACAAGCCACCCAACGGCAGGATGGTTCCTGGCTTCTCGACGGCATGCTGGAAGTGGATGAATTCAAGGAAATTTTCAACGTCAACGAACTGCCGCATGAAAATGAATATGAAACCCTGAGTGGGTTTGTCATGACCTCGCTTGGGCGTCTGCCCCAAACCGCAGACCATTTCGAGTGGAACAACCTGCGCTTCGAAGTGATAGACATGGACGGTAGACGCGTGGATAAGGTTCTGGTCACCGCAAAAAACAAAGCTGGAACCGATTAAGTCGTAGAATCGCCGCCCAACCGTATAAAATTCGCATAATTGTTCAATGGTATAATCACCGCCCGTATGAGTCCTGAATCAAATTCCAACAAGACAAAGATCTGCCCCACCTGTGGCACACGCCTGAGCGAGAACGCCGTCCGCTGTTTGGTATGCGGAACGGAATTCGGCGCACAGCCCGAGCCAAAAGTGGTGAAAAAGACCGAACGATCCGTGCAGGCAGCCAGCCTCCCACAGGTGACGCTCAGCCTGCCGGCAGCCATTGGATCACTGGTCGCTATCATAGTGCTGGCGGCGGGTATTACTTTCTTCCTCGTACCCAAAGACCCGGAGACCTTCTCCAACGTGGAAACCTCCACACCCACAGAAACACCTACACCAACACTCACAGCGACTGCCACACTGCCTGCAACTGAAACTCCCACTCCAACTTTGCAGCCTCCGTTCGAATATACCGTTTCTGCGAACGACGGCTCATGCTCACAGATCGCGTTCAACTTTAACGTATCCGTTCAAAGCATCATCATTACCAACAACCTGCCGTCCAGCTGTCCCATTTCAGTGGGTCAGGTACTGAAGATACCCTACCCAACACCGACCATCCCACCGCCGCCCACAAATACACCGCTGCCAGATATTGCCACTCAACAGGCATGTGAAACCGTACCGATTACTGTTCAGGAGAACGACACGCTTTCCAGCATTGCAGCCAATTATGCAGTATCAATGGATGCGATCAAAGAGTTCAACGGGCTTACAACCGACAACGTCTTCCTTGGGCAGACAATCCGGATTCCTCTATGCGAGCGCGCACCTGATCCGAACAAGCCCACTCCCACAGCGACGCTGCCGCCTCCTTACCCCGCCCCGAATCTGCTACTGCCTGCAGACGGCGCGGCCTTCACCTTGGCCAATGACGTGGTCACATTGCAGTGGGCATCAGTTGGTGTATTGCGAGACGGTGAAGCCTATCAGGTTATCGTCGAAGATGTCACATCCAACCAGACCCGGCGAATCACCGACTACGTGACTGACACCAAGTACATCGTACCTGCCACATTCCGCCCACGCGACAATGTTGCACACGTCATGCGATGGTCGGTTGTGCCCGTCCTGCAATCCGGGGTGGACGAACAAGGGCAACCCATTTGGATCGCATCCGGCGCTACCAGCGAGAAACGCGTCTTCACCTGGGTCGGAGTCGCAGTTGAAGGAACACCGAACCCGTAACCGGTCCGATTTGAAGCGTAACGTATTGCAACTCCCTGTCAGTAGGCAGGGAGTTTTATCAAACAAGCGAGGTGAAACCTTGGTCACAAACATCCTGAAAGTATTCGCCGTCCTTTTGATCCTTTCTGGCATCATCTGGATTCTGCAAGGGGTTAACATTTTGCCCGGTAGTTTTATGACCGGCGACCCGCAATGGGCGGTCAATGGAGCGATCACTGTGGTGATTGGTTCAGGGTTACTCTGGTTTGTCTCCCGCAAAAAATAATGTCCAATGCAATTCAAGTCGGTGACCGGGTGCAAATACGCCTGGACTCGAAATTTGGCGATAGGGAAGGCTGGTATAACGGCACAGTCGTGCGTATTGACCCTTACTCTGAGCACCGCAGTTTTTATTGGGTGCTATTGGATGAAGATGCCCAGCAAGCATTAAGAGTGCGGGAGATCTCTATCTTCAACCCAAAAAATATTCAAAAGATCGCCTAAAAGGCGGTCTTTCATTATGTTTCCGCAATACTGAGGGGGGAAGCTTAGGTTGTATAATATTTCTGATGCAGGCCACACCCATTCTTTTCCCATACATCCTGTCCTTCATCCTGACACTAATGATGGGGATATACACCCTCCGTTACCGAAAGCACGTAGCAGGGATTCCATTCATAGCGATGTGTTTTTTCGCTTCGGTTTGGACACTGGGATATATCATTGAATTTGACAGCACCAATCTTGCCGCCAAGGTTTTCGGGCTGCGCCTCGGCTATCTTGGCATTATCGGTGTTCCGCTTTCTTGGACGGCTTTTGCCCTGGCATATTCCGGACGTTCAGATCTGCTTTCAAGACGCAACATCATGCTATCCAGCATTTTCCCCGCACTCACATATATCGTCATCCTAACGAACGAATCCCATCGCTGGTTCTTCACATCCATGGGACTGCAAACCGATGAAATTTCCGGTCTGATCCTTATCAACAATCCGTTGGGTTGGTGGTTTTGGCTGCACGCCGCATACATTTATGCATTTCTTGTCGTTGGTACATACTTCCTCATCCGCGAATATTGGGGCAAGCGGGAGGTATATCGCTTCCAGATTCTATTAAACATTACTGCCATACTTCTGCCATGGCTTGCAAACGGCATTGTGTTGACGGGCGTCCTTCCCATCCGCATCGACATCACCTCCGTCACATTCTCACTTTCCATTCTTGTTCTGGGATGGGGCTTCTTACGTTACCGCCTGCTGGACATTCTGCCGGTTGCGCATAATGCCATATTTGAGAGCCTTTCAGAAGGCGTCATCATCCTTGACCCAAGCCTGCGCATCGTGGATATCAATCCCGCCACACAAAATATGTTCGAACTTCAACCCGATAAAGTGATCGGCAGGTCTTTCCACGAAGTTCTGCACCCATGGATGCAGATCAAAGAGAGCGACATTCGAACCCACGGATACCACCGCGAAGTGGTCTTCGAGGAGGATGGCAGACC
>JBAIYF010000130.1:0-8239 GCA_037916115.1 Anaerolineales bacterium | reverse complement strand
TATGGATGGTATGCGATCAGTGAACGCTTTGAGTCGGGCAGGGACAATTCCCAGTAATTGTTTCGGTTGGCAAGCCAGAGCAGAGGCATCGTGAAGACCCGTGCCACTTCTGCGCCAGATGTTTTGAAGGCATAAGGAAATGGAATCACACCCACGACTGGCGTTACCCGAAAATGACTAATGGTGATCATTGTGCTGAGCTTGCCCAGTACACGCACATCGCTGGGGGCGATACCAATCTCTTCATCGGCTTCACGCAACGCGGTTTGTTCGGGTGTGGTTTCGCCCTCGTCACAAGCCCCGCCGGGGAACGAGACCTGTCCCTTGTGTGATTCGACCCTGTCTGTACGGCGCGTATAAAGGATGTGCCACTCATCCATGAAATAGACCAATGGCACAAGCACAGCCGCGCATTTAAGTTGCACATCCGGGTTGAGGGGAATCTCGGCGTAGCCGTCCGTCTCAGCACGGCTGCGGTCTGCTTCCTGTAATTTTCTGTGGATCAAAGCTTCTGTGATGTCGGTCATATCAGGCTTCGGCACGGACGGGGCTTCCGCAATAATCGCACTCGGCGGTAGCATCATCCAGCCACTCGACTTCATTTGATTTTACCGCCGCTCCACACGATGGACAGTGAGTGGGCAGGGCTGCACGCTTGTACGGATGTGGCGCTTCATACTCCACCTGGGGCTGGTCATTGTTTCTGATAACGGATTCCACCTCGTCGGCTTCGGCATTGAGCCCTTGTTCGCGCAGTTCGCCCACAATCCGCCGCCCGGCTTGGTGCAGGCGTTGATAGCGCTGCTGCGTGCCGAGCAGAGTCAACCCGCTGCGGAAGTGAGCTACGCCCTTCTTTGTATCGCCGCATAACGTTGCAGCACGCCCCGCCTGAAAGTAAAGGAACGGTGCGCGTTCTGGAAAACGCTCTTCCGCTTTTTTTGCCAGATCATAAAAGATCGGTGCGGCTTCTGCGAAATTGCCTTCCTCCATCAAGCGATGGGCATGGCGTAGGGCTGGCGGCACAGGCGGACCGCCCCTGAAAAATCTTCTTGCCCGGCGGAACATGTTATTCACGCTCCTCTTCGATGCCAACGATCTCTTTGGATAGTGCTGCTCCGCGCGGATCATCGTCTGAGAATTCGATCTTGCGCCCAAAGACGAGGAAACCCGTGTGAGCCACCATGCGGTCAGTGGGGCGCAGGCGGGCGGGATTGGTCTTGTAGTAGCGCAGCATCAACTCGCAGACTTCGACAAAGGCGAAATTGTGCTTTTTTAGCGCGTATAGAACTTTTTCAACTTGATTGTAGGTCGGCATGAGCGAGCCGAAGAATCCACCTGGCTTGAGTGCGGTGCGTACCTGTTCAATGTAATCGAACGGGTTTTGCACGTCGAGGAAGAAGGCATCGGCATCCGTTTCGTCAAACCCTTGGGAGATGTCGCGCAATTTGAAGTCTACGCGCGAAGCGAGCCCTACCCGTTCCAAATTCTTGCGGGCAAGGTTTTGCGTATCGGGTGTCTTTTCGTACGAAATGACTTTTCCCTCTGGACCGACCGCTGTTGCCATTGCAATCGTCATGGAACCTGAACCGGTCCCGGCTTCGAGCACAGTCTGACCTTCGGAGATGCCCATTTGGATGAGGATGTACCCAATATCTTTCGGGTACAGGATCTGCGTGTTGCGCGGCAGTTCGTTCAGCACGTCGGACATGGACGGCTGGAGCATGTAGAATGGCGCTCCGGTGTGGCTGAAAACTTGCGAGCCCCAAGGCTTGCCAATCAAGTCGTCGTGTTTGAGCACTCCGCGATGACTCTGAAACTCGCCGCCGGGTTGTAGGATGAAAATAAAATGCTTGTGGGTCAGACCCACCAGTTGGGCAAGGTCGCCTGCCTGTGCGTTGAGGGAATATTTCATGGTTGTGATTCTACCTTGACTTCATCTTTAGGCAGGGTGGAAATGATCTGCTGCTGTAACTTCCGATTGGAAGCAACCAGCACTGCAATGATGCCAATTGCCATAACCACCAATCCGCAAAGCAGGGCAGGGGCAACGGTGTACAACCATTCCGGTTTGCCGATCATTTCGCCGATGGTGCTCAACCCCGCTCCTGCGGCAGATGCATTCCATATTCCATGAATAAGCACCGCCGAAACATACGCGGCGGCAAGCCGTCCAAATCGTTTTTCCTTGAAAGCAGAGGCAATGCCCCAACCCATCAGCGCAGACGTCATCACATGCAGGACGCTTGTCCCTGTGCGCGCGCCGACAATGACCGCCCAATTGGTCGTGCCGTCGGCTCCGGCGTTCAGGCTTTCGATCAGCGCGAAGCCCGCGCCGCTCAACGCCCCGAGCGCAAATCCTTGCGCTGGCGAGTCGATCTGTTTTGCAAAGAGCCAGACCGCCAGCGGCTTGAGCAATTCTTCAATAAGTGGAACGATCAGGGCAATGTATCCAAATCCAAGCGCGATCAACACCGGGTTTGAAAGATACGGAGCCAGCAGGTTCATCACCGCCTGCTCTGTTGCCGCCGTTTCCATGGCGCGGTTCAATGTATCGATTTCGGCGGCGAGGTCAGGACGGACCATCACCGCATACACGGCTCCAGCCAGGATCATGAACACCAGAACGATCATTTCAAGTGTGACCATCAGCAAGGGCGAAACGGTCATGCTCAATCCAAAGATCGAAAAGAAACGCCAGCGTGAGCCTGTTTCAATTCCATTGGAGGCGGCGCCAAAGAACAGATATATCGGCGGCACGATCACCAGAATGGTAAGGATGGGCAGGAATAGCCAGTTCAGCCAGGGCAGATTTGCAAAGGTGATGAGTCCACCGAAGAACAGGCTGAGGAAAGACACTGCAGGAATAACAGCCCACAACCAGCCCGCAAACGGGAACTTCATGGGTTGGTCAGCGCTTTCCTGTCCGCGTGTTTTTTGCACCGCAAACCAAATACAAACTCCCAGAATAATCGCCATGAACCCAAAAGCAAACGCCGCGATCATACCGGTGGCGGCTTCAGCTGCAGGGTCGAACAAACCCACAAAAGAAGTCAGTGCAAGCAAGGCGCTGATACCGATAAACAAGATCATGCTGACGCCAAGTACGATCAAAGCAAACAGGGAGGGGAGATGATTTTTTGACTGCATTATTTCTCTTCAATGGTCACACGCAGGATCTTATCGCCTGCGGGTAAATAGCCTCCCTGCGAAGGGTCGCGGGGTGTTAACTGCTCGGCAACATCCAGCCCGCTGGCAACCTGACCAAAAATGGTATACACCCCGTCGAGGTAGGTGATCGGTGCATAAGTGATGAAGAACTGGCTTCCATTGGTATCAGGACCGGAATTTGCCATACCCACCCTGCCGGGAATGCTGAATGTATAATCGCTGATCTCATTATTGAACAGGTACCCCGGGTTGCCCATACCGGTTCCGCTGGGGTCGCCTGCTTGCGCCACAAAGCCGGGAATCACACGATGGAACGTCACACCGTCATACCATCCCTGGCGTGCCAAAAAGATGAACGAATTCACAGCCAGCGGCGCTTCACGTGGAAAGAGCTTGATCACAATATTGCCCTTTTCAGTTTCAAGCGTGGCCGTGTACTCCTTTGCCGGGTCCACGGTGAAAGGCGGGCATTGCGTGAACTGCCTTTGCCCAAGCAGGATCAACCCGATCGTGTCGTGCAGGCTTTGATAATCAAGCACATAGGATTGCTGCAGCGAACCGTTGACAAAGACGACCGGCACCGCCGGGATGGATAAGTCCGTAATCGTCTCTTTCGCCGACTTGAGCCTGTTCAAGGCTCCCTCGGCTTTCATCGCCTCTGCAAGTTGCTCCGCATCGATCCCTGCGGACGGGGCTTCCTTTGCCAGCCAGCTTTTGAACTGCCCCGGGCTGAGGTTCACCCATTCACTGTGACGCACAAACAACAGGTCGTACATTTCCCAGAACTTGTCCTGTTCACCCGCCGCGAACGCCGCCAACACAGACTCTTCCGATTTATCCAGCACGTCGCTCAATGGCAGCGGACGGAAAACGATGCGCAAATTTCCCTGATAGTTACTCATCAACTCGCTGTTGATCTGTGCCATGGCAAGGCAGCCATCGGACTGAAAATCGCAATACTCCACCAGTGTTACCCCGGCATCGGCGGGACCGATGACATAGTCCGCCTCGGTGATGGGCGGCAGGACGGCAAGTTCTTCCGGCATGGCGGTGGGCAAGGTGCTGACCGCGGCGCAGGTGTACTCAGGTGTGGGGGTCGGCGGAATGACCGGGTTGAGCACGATCATCGGTGTGGCAGTTGGGGGCGTCTCCGGCTCGGAGGAGCATGCGGCAAGGAAGATAGAAACACCGAACAAGGCAAACCATAAGATAAATTTTTTCATGAAATCCATTTTTGTAGGGCGGGTTAGAAACCCGCCATAAAGTGAATTGATTTTATTTTGCCACAGCACTCTGCAACTGCTCAAACGACCACATCCATGCAATGGTCTTGACGAAATCTGCAAGCGAGTCACTTTGAGCGCGCAGTTCCCGTACGGCAGGTCCAACCGGGTCTTCGCCTGCCGCGCCGCCAGGGACATCAGCATAGGCGCCGTTGAAGGCGAAGAACGCCTGGTTCAATTTTCGAACAAGATACCCATTCTGCAAAAAGACCTGACGGCGTGCTTCCATATAGGCTTCGGCTTCTTCGATCTTGCCTGCTGCCAGCAATGTATCTACATTGACGCGGGTCTCGTGCATCTGTTTGCGGTAGTCGAAGGGCGGGCGGGTCAAAGTAGCAGGGTTGGGGCGGTCTAATGGAAGCGAGACCAGTTCAAGGGTCGGGAGAGAGGCGGGCGGCAGCATCTCGGGGTAGTACTTCTTCATTACGAGCATTCCGATCTCATCCCCGGCAATGGAAGCGACTGTCTCATTCATGGTGCGCAGTTCGGGCGTTTCCATGTAGAGGATGCCGAGCGGACGGAAGGAGAGGTAGTTGTGGATCCATTCATGGGCGATGGTGCTGATGAACCAGAGCATGTTGGTGCTGCGTGCCACCATGGTGGGATACACCCCCACGCCGCCAATACCAACCACGAGCGAAGAGACATTCAACCCCTGTGACACTTGCTCTTCGAGCGCGACTTGTTCATCTACGGTGATGTTTGTAGCAATGGAGATGTTGGCGGTTTGTTCGATGCGGTCGCGCGGGGAGATGATCAGCGCCATTGGCAGCGGGGTGGAGTGATACCAGACGTTCGGGATGGGCTGACCAGCGGCAGTGAGACCGTTCTCCGCCACGACTTGTGCGACCTGCTCCTGCAAAATGGATTCTGCCAGTGGGGCGATGCTGCTTTGGCGGGCATACAACTCGGCGAGTTCATCGCGGACGGATTGGGTTGCGGATTCTTTATCTGTGATGTTCGGGTCGGCGTAAAGCTGCGAGAGTTGATATTCCTTTTGCAGGATGGCTTTCGTGTTCTCAAAATACTCCAACACGATCTGCTTTTGGGTTTCGGGGTCGAGCGTGTATGGAAGGTCCACTGCAGAGGCTTGCAGTTTGAGGAAGGCGGCGTTCGACATCCATTCCAGATAGTCGAATTCCACGTCGCGGGTGTAGGCGCGGATCTTTTCGATAGGATTGGTGAGTGATGGGTTGCTGTAACCGGTAAGGGCGGCGAGGATGAAGAGCAGGATGGTTATTTCGATCCCGCGTAGGATGCGTGAAATCATGGGCTGGATTATACCCAGTTGTAAAGTGTTCTTTGGATGGGTGGGGGATTACAAGGATTAAGAATTCTTAAGAGGGTCAGGGTATGCCAATGGCATTTTTTAGGGCAGCAATTGCAAGCGGTGTTCCTATTTTTTCTGCAACCGTCAATGCCCACATCCCCGCATTCTTTAGCGCGTTCTGAACATCGGTCTTGCTGTTGGTTTCGGCTGCTTGCTGGGCAAGTTCAATATCCTCGATCTCCCGAGTATGTTCGCCGTTAGCCGAAGAGTTCTGCATTTCGTTCCGCAACGCTCTCAATTCTTCGGCGAGTTTTTTGTAATCCAGTTCGCTTTTGTTCTCGTTATGGACTTCGATATTGCCCGCCACAGTGTTGCCGCTGATCACCGTCCCACCGCTGACGTTGTACTGGTTATTGGTTGTGTTTTGTGTCACGTTACTGTTTCCGATAAAGATGTTGCCCATGTTTGCCTCTGTGATAAATATCTGAAAGACATCCTGGATTTTTTTAGATACTTGCGGGCGGATTTGCAGGCGCTCCAGAATTTGGACCAAGCCTTCTGCGTGGCCGGGAATGATGCTGTCTATGGATCGACGGACATCATCTCCAATTTTTTCCGGTTCGAAAAACCATTCTTCCGATCTCATAAAACGGCAGATCCGACGGGTGGCTTTGTTGAAATAAAGCTGTAGATGCTCATGTGCCTCGTTTACCAGTTTGTCGTTTGTGTTGTAGTTGATTTTTGTGTGTGCAAGCATATTCAAGACAGCCCAGAATACCTGGTATTCGGCCGATAATCTGGTCAGCATGATTCTGGCGGTACGGCTGATCTCATCTCCGGTTTGTGGGTCGGTCTGACGCTTGACGATCCAAACATTCAATTCCTGGTTGTTTGTGGTGAGTACATTCCAGAAATTGAAATTCATCGCCTCTTTTGCCTTGGTCTGAATTTTGTGTGCTTTGGGAGGCAAAGGCAAAGATTCATTTTCGCTGAACTCAACCCAGAAAAAAGGCTCACCTGCTTTTGCCCAATTTTTGTAATCGATGCTGCCCTGGAATTCTTTGGATGTTGTGGAATGTAAATACGCTTCTGTAAATGCCTTGCCAAGATTTTGGATGCTTGCCTGGCTGGAAGTATGTATAGCCCCTGGAATTTCAACCCTGCATTCGAGAAATTTTGTAAAGAAGTGTGAGAATTCCTGCGGCGTTAACTGTACCGATTTTGGGTCTGAAACAAATACCATTTCCAGTTTCGCCAGCGCAGTGCCGTCAAAATAAAAATGACGCGAGACGCACTTAATTCCAATGTCTTGAATGTTGCTCTTAAAACCTTGGGGAAATGAGATGACTGCTGGACTCTTAAACTTCACAGCATGTTTGGCATCACAGATTTCATTTTCGCCTATCCAACCTTGAATTCCACCCTTGCCTCGTTTGCGGACCATCCCAAAAGACCGCACAAACTCATGATACGGCTTCGGTACAGGCCAAAGTGGAGATTGCAACCGCCCTGTATTGGTTCCTGCAAACAACCTTAAATCTGCAAGCGGATATTGGACAAAGATCAACATTGCAACCCGTCCTTTGTAACAAACACCCCTCGCCTGCCGAACAGTTACGAGGGCGAGCAGATGGGCTTTGAACCCAAAATCCCTGCAAGTTGCTGGGACATCCTGCCACGCGGCGGCTGCTCCTACTGTCACACAATTAAACTCTACAGTCCTATGCTGCGTGTGACCGCTTACTGCTCAGATAGTTCCCGCAAGTGAACCATCTGTAAAAGCTTATCCTTAATTTCACTATACACTAAACCAAAGCGTATTTCAACAATCAATAAAATTTTTCAAAGCACTATAAATGCTTCAAACCCTGAATTGACATCCACCCTTACATCTGCTAAACTCTGAATTGTCAGACAAATCTAGTCTAGGCAAATTGCCAAACGATTAAAGCAAATCACAAATACCTGACCAACCCATGTCTACCCTTCTCATCAAGAACGCATATATCGTAACCATGGACGACCACCAGCGGGAAATTCCCGAAGGTGGTCTTTTCATTCGTGATGGCTTCATCGAACAGGTCGGCGCAACGAGCGAACTTCCACAAACTGCCGATGAAGTGCTCGACCTCAAAGGGCATGTTGTCCTGCCGGGCTTGGTCAACACGCACCATCACTTTTACCAAACCCTTACACGCGCCGTCCCTGCCGCGCAAGATGCCAACCTCTTCAACTGGCTCAAGACGCTCTATCCCATATGGGCGCGCATGAACCCCGACGATATTTTTACGTCGACTCAAACGGCACTATCGGAACTCGCCCTCTCGGGCTGTACCACCGCCTCAGACCATCTCTACCTTTATCCCAACGGCTCAAAACTGGACGATGAAATTGCCGCTGCTCTCGAAGTGGGGGTCAGGCTGCAAGCTTCTCGCGGCTCGATGAGCCTCGGCGAATCCAAAGGCGGGTTGCCGCCCGATAGCGTGGTCGATACTGAAGACAACATTCTCAAAGACTC
>JBAIYF010000129.1:0-2185 GCA_037916115.1 Anaerolineales bacterium | reverse complement strand
GAATATGATGGCAAGACCTACGACTCCAAGAACACCCATGTAGACGGTTATGCCTCCTGCACCGGCTGTCACGACCCGCACACTCTAAAGGTTAAGGTCGAACAATGCGCTATGTGCCACGAAGGCGTTGCCACCGTGGAAGACCTCAAAAACATCCGCATGGTCAGTTCCAATCCTGACTATGATGGCGATGGTAATGTTGAAGAAGGCATGTACTATGAGATCGAAGGCCTGCAAGCTGCTTTGATGGCTGAGATCCAAACCTATGCTGCCGATAAGGCTGGCGCGGCGATTGTGTACGATGCCGCTGCGTATCCCTATTGGTTCATCGACACCAACGCCAATGGCGCTGTGGATGAAGGCGAAGCGGCGTTCCCGAACGCTTACTCCACCTGGACCCCACGTCTGCTCAAGGCTGCCTACAACTACCAGGTCTCCCTCAAGGATCCCGGTGCGTTCGCCCACGGCAACAAGTACATCGTTCAACTGCTCTTCGACTCGATCGAAGATCTCGGTGGCGATGTCAGCGGACTCGCCCGCACTGATGCAGGTCACTTCGCCGGCGACACCATGCCCTTCCGCGATTGGGACCTCACCGAAGACGGCGCGCCCAACTACATGGTTCCGTTCGGCTGTGTGAAATGCCACACCGCTGATGGTCTGCCCACCTTCCTCAAATCCGGCGGTTCCGTGGTTGTGACCGGCAACGGCACCACCGTAACCACTGGCTTGTCCAGCATGCCCTCCGCCAATGGTTTCAAGTGCTCCACCTGCCATAACGAAGAAGCCTGGCCCGAACGCTACAGCATTGCTTCTGTGACCTTCCCCTCTGGCAAGACAGTCAGCCTGGGCGGCAAGGATGCCGATGGAAAATTCGTCGCCGACGATGGCAACCTGTGTATCACCTGCCATATGGGACGCGAATCCACCACCAGTATGAACAATGCCCTGCGCGGCAAAGATGTTGATACCGTTGATGCGAGTATTCGCTTCAAGAATATCCACTACTTCGCTGCTGGCGCAACCCTCTTCGGTGGCGATACCCTCGGCGCCTACCAGTACGACGGCAAGACCTATGTGGGTCAGAACATGCATGCCGATAAAGACGGCAAGATGAACAAGTGCCAGGACTGCCACGATGTCCACGCGCTCGAACCCAAGGTCGAAGCCTGCCAGACCTGTCACGACACCTCCAACCCTGAAGAGATCCGCGTAAGTGAAGTGGACTACGACGGTGACGGCGACGTGACCGAAGGCATCAAGGGCGAGATCGATACCCTCGCTGAAGCCCTCTATGCTCAGATGCAGACTTACGCAGCTGCAAACGGCGGCCCGATCGAATACAACCCTGCTGCCTACCCGTACTTCTTTGGTGCTGATGGCAAGGCCTACGCCACCTGGACACCTCGCCTGCTGCGCGCAGCCTTCAACTATCAATACAGCCAGAAGGACCCGGGTGCGTTTGTTCACAATCCGAAATACGTCATTCAGTTCTTGATCGACTCGATCGAAGACCTGGGCGGCAATGTGAGCACCTACACTCGTCCTGAAGCTCCGGCTCCGTAAGCCAACCTGCAACAAAAAAAGATGGCGGACAGCAATGTCCGCCATCTTTTTTTAATACCGCCTTAATCATACAAAAACAGTGATATTTATTACTTCATCTGTCTGACATCTCCCCTTAAAATTGGGGCAATTCCCCCATGTCGACAATGGGAATATAATAACTGGAATTATCCAAATTTTATCAAGGAGAATGTGATGCACCATCGGATACAGCTACGTACGCCTCACATCTGGACCGTGAGCCTGTTTCTCGGAATTGGGCTTTTAGTTTTCGCCCTAACGTTATCCGTTTCGCCCGCCCAGGCAGCCACCAGTTACCACCCCGCTCTGCAAGAGGACAAACCCAGTAACGATTTTTGTCTTGCCTGTCATCAGGAAGAAGGGCTCGAAAAATCCTTTGGCAGCGAATCCCTGCCCGTCACCATCAACCCGACAGAATTTGGGTTCTCAGTTCACAGTGAAGAAGGAATCGGCTGTGTCGATTGCCATACCGACATCAGCGATTATCCTCATCCCACTGTAAAAGCCAAAAATACACGTGACTTTACCTTGAGCTTTCTGGGAACCTGTGCGGGTTGTCACGAAGAACAATCCAACCAGACGCACGACAGCGTTCACC
>JBAIYF010000128.1:0-5842 GCA_037916115.1 Anaerolineales bacterium | reverse complement strand
CCCGGCTGTATGGAAAATGCCGAAAAACAAAACATATAACAGTAGATTCACAATTACACCTCGCGTATCTATAAGAATCAACAATGCGGCATCATGCCGCATTGTTCGATGATAAATCCTTGTTATGGGGTCCGGTATTGGCGGAACCACCAGTCGGTACCCGGAAGATTGCTGGTTTTCACAAGTTCTAGCAACTTATCAATGTCAAAATAAACGCGCCGCATATCCGAGCGCAGGAAGTTTCCTTCTTGCTCAACAATGGAATATTCCGCCCAAGGCAGCAGGCTTGGCGGGTTCCCCGGCGAATAAGCGAACTTGAACGCATTCCCCACACTGCCCGAATTAAGGAACAATCTCTCTCCGTGCCGGCGGTGCATTTGAATGTGGCTGTGCCCGCCAATGAAAACAGTGGCTGTTTGTCCGTCGAAATATTCGTTCAGGGCTTCTGCCGGAGTTGTAGGTAACACCAAATGCGTGGTCGATTTTGGAGACCCATGATATGCAAACAATTCGATGCCATTTGGGAACTTAATGCTATGACCAGGCTGGAAATTGCGAATGTAGTCGAAATCTTCGGGAGATAAATGCTCACAGCCCCAAAGCAGGTCGGGAATCAAGTGTGAGGTGATCTCAAATTGCGCAGATTTGTCCGGCTCCAGAATTGCCTGATCATGATTCCCCATGATCGTGATGGCATTACGGGTCCTTAAGGCTTGCAACACCTCAGCAGGTTGCGGCCCAAGGCTTACTGTATCTCCCAAACAGATCAATTGATCGATGTTTTGCTGTTCAATATCTTCAAGAACAGCTTCGAGAGCTGTGTAATTTCCGTGAATGTCTGAAACAAATGCAATACGCATATTATCTACTTATTGTACACGAGCAAGGCGGAATTTATCCATGAAAATAGAACTTTTGGGTGATGGGCTTTCCGCGTCATACCCGTGCCGGAACTGGTCCACCCCTCAGGGGGGCAATTTGAACCGTGACTTCCTCTATATTAAGTTCAATTTCGAGACTTTCCCCATATCGGATTCCGGTCACTTCTTGTGCGATGACTTCAACCAGGGAATTATCCTGAAAATGGTTTTTCTTGGTTTCTGGGTGGGGATAATACACCCAACCGGGATATTCGCGGGTTTTGAATATAACTTTGCAACGCGAAAAAGAGAATGTTTCGGGCGGGTGTAGGTTGGTCCATTCCACCAGTGGGAAGGTAAATTCTGGCTTGGTCATTTCAAAGGTCCACGGTGTGATGGATATATTGAGGGTGCCATTGAAATATGCGTATAGGTCCAGCCCCAACGCCTTGAAATAGGGTTTTTGCTTTTCAAGGGTGCTGTAGGGATAATCTTTGGATGGGCGCGAGGCCACTTGGTGTCCGCGAACCACTATGCCTGACAGACGCTTATACATTCTTTGCCAGTATATCAGGCTGAAGGGATGGGGTGAAAGGGGGGAATCTACCCAATTGTGCAGATCAATTTCCGGCTTGGGTGAGGCGGGTTTTTAATCCAATCGACTTGGAATTATGCTATTGTAAAGATGCCTGATCTGCCTGACAGGATCGGGCAGGAGCAAGTATCATGGAAGTTGATGTTGGGACGGTGACCCATTATTACGGTCACTTGAGTGTGGCTGTTCTTGAGTTGACGGGGGAATTGAAACTGGGCGATAAGATTCATATTACCGGGCATGCAACAAATCTCATTCAACGCATTACTTCGATGGAGGTGGATCATCATTCGGTGCTTTGGATAAAGCCGGGGGATCATGCGGCGGTTAAGGTTGTCCAGCCGGTTCACGTCCACGATCGGGTGTATCGCGTTGTGGAAGAGGAGTTCGAACCGGCGGGTTAATTTTGCTTCCCAGTTTTAGTATTGGGCAGCAGGCAAGTGAGCATGCTTTAGTTCACTGCATAAAGGAGGCAGGCTTGTATAAGCCCGCCTCTGATGTTTAACGATCGAGCTGTTGAATAAGCTTGTCGAAGACCTTTCCGTAGTTATCGGTGGCGGCGACGAGAAAGTCTGTGAAGCTGACATTGGCAGAGTGGTCGGCTTTGTCGGACATGGCGCGGACGCACAGGAAGGGCACTTTGTTGATCTCGCAGGTGTGAGCGATGGCGGCGGCTTCCATATCCACGGCAAGAGCGTTGTGGATTGCCAGGAGTTGACCGGCTTTTTCAACACTGCTGATGAACTGGTCTCCGCTGACGACGCGCCCTTTGTACACTGTGGGTTTGTGTCCGTTGATTTCGTCGAGGTTCAACGAACGGGCGGTTTCAAATGCCAGGTCGGTCAGTTTGGGGTCTGTGATGAAGGCGTGGCGCGATGTGAAACCAAGCTGACCCGTTTCCGGTTTGGTGACAACATCGAAGAGAATTTCGCCGGGTTTCAAGCCCCAACCGGTCAGATCAAAGTCGTGTTGAATGGCGTCGGTGGCGACAACGAGGTCGCCTACTTCGAGGTTGGGGGCAAGTGCCCCGGAACTGCCCATGTTGAAAAGTACGTCTGGCTCGAAGAAATCGATCAGTTGCTGGGTGGCGATCACAGCGTTGACCTTGCCCGGGTCGCAACGGGTGAGATACACCTGATGTCCGTGCATGTCGCCGTGCCAGTAGATGCGGTTGCCGCGTTCGATCTTTTCGAGATGATGCGAGAGTGCGCGGATGGGGATGAGTTCTTCGTCTAATGCGCCGATGATTCCGATTTTCATGTGAACGGATCCTTTTGATTTGGTTTTGACTATTTTACTAGCTTTGTTTTCCAGGTTGCATAATGTTCTGCCGTGTGTTGGGCTTGCCATTCGCAAACATCCCATAGATCGGCTACGGTTTGATTTGTATGTGGAACGGTGTGCAGGTAATGGGGCGGTCCATATTCGGCGGTGAGCGTTGTGGCTGTAAATCCACGGCGAGATTGTGCCTCCCAGATCATTTGCCACCAGCGTTCGTGCGCGTTCAAGTGGCTTTGGTATTCCGGCGCGCGCGGATCGGGAACTTGCGGACCTTCTTCATACCCAACGCGAGCATGAATATGCAGACAATTCTCCGCAGCGGTTTTGATGTATTCCTCTTCGCTGTCTAACAGGCGTTCGCAAACGCAAACCCAATGGCTGAAGTCGCAGCAGATATTGAGTTCAGGGAATTTGCTCAAGACTTCCTGCGTGACCCATGGATTAAATAGTATTCGTCCACGATGGGTTTCATGCGACACCCGGGCGTTTGTTGCCTGCTCGATCTTCAAGGCTTCGGTGAAGAATTGATTTCGTTCGGTGGCTGCCCAGGCGTCACGTCCACTGTGCGAGTTGATGAAATATGGGTCGAAGGACAACGCCAAGTCAACTTGTGATTGGAAGGCTTTGGTGTGTTCGTTCACTGTATTTCCGCTAGTGAAAATGAGCGGAATGTACTTGAGACCCGCCTGTGAAAGCAGACTTTTGAATGAAATTGATTTTTCCGGCTCAGGCAGTGGACATTCAATGCCTGCATAACCCAAAGTTTTGATCTTCGGTAAAACACTTTCCAGCGGTTCTTCAACACCCCAGAGGGAGCGAAATTGGAGATAGTCCATGTGTACCTGCTTTATTTAGGATATGGCAGCACATGCCATAACATCACAAGAAACATAAAGGTGTTTCCCGCTAGCACGCAAATATGCCAAATTTCATGGTTGCCAAAGTACGGTGGGAAGGGGTTGGGCCTGCCAAGCGAAAAGATAATTGCGCCAATGGTGTAACTCAGTCCGCCTGCGATCAACAGCGCCATGGCATTAGGACCCAGTTGATCAGAGATGGGACCAATGAGGAAGACAATGATCCAACCCATCAGTAAGAACGACACCTGCGAAAGCCACACGGGAATCCGCGCAAAGAAAATGGACTTCAGCGTAATGAAGAAAACCGCCAAACTCCAGATCACGCCAAACAAGACCCAACCCGTCGCGCCGCTGAAAATGGTCAGGCAGAAAGGCGTGTAGGTTCCCGCGATCAGAATGTAGATGGCGTTATGGTCGAGGATGCCAAAGACGCGGTAATACTTGTTGAACAGCAAAAAGAAATGCAGTAAACAACTGAACAGGAATGAGAGGAACAGGCTCACGCCGTAAATGGAAAATCCCACCACGTGAGCAGCTTTCCCCTCCATGGCAGCCAGTGAAACCAGCACCGCCAGCGCTGAGATCGAAAGGATCGCCCCGATCAGATGACTGATCGAGTTGAAATACTCGTTGCTGTCTGGCGACGAGATCATTGGGTCGAGGGGAGGCTTTGTAGTGTTCATTTTTGTGTTTACCACGGAGACCACAAAGCGCACAGAGATTTGAGAATTTTTTCTCTGTGATCCCTGTGCGCTCTGTGGTGAAAATTATTAACGAGCCTGTGATTACAACTCTACTGGCAGGTTCGTCAACCCGCGGATGACAAAGCCCGAGCCAAACTCCGCTTCACCTGCCGGGCGAATGTTCGGGCAGCGTGTGAACAACACGCTATACAGCACCTGAAACTCCAAACGAGCCAGCGGAGCGCCAAGGCAGTAATGCGTGCCGAGACCAAACGTCAGCAGGGGATTATCCTGTCGAGACAGGATCAGGTCGTTCGGTTGGGTGAAGCGCGCCTCATCCCGATTGCCCGAGATATACATCAGTGCCACTTCCATGCCGCGCTCCAGCTTTACACCGTTGAAATCCATATCTTCCAAAACATACCGCTCGAACATCGGCAGCGGAGTTTCGTAGCGGAGAAGTTCATCGACACCGGTTTTGAGCAGGGATGTGTTGCCTGCGGCAACCGCCTCTTTCATGACCTGGAACTGGTCGGGTTTCTGGAACATGGCTCGCAACCCCAGCGACGACCCATTGACCGTTGCCTCGTGCCCGGCATTGAGCAGGAAGATGGCAGTGGCGCGCAGTTCGTCTTCGGTGAGTTTGTTGCCCTGGTCTTCGACCTGCACCAGTTCGGTGATGAGATCATCCTGCGGCTTGATGCGTCTTTCCGCGGCAAGCGCGCCGATCATTTCCATGAATTCGGTGGCGGCGCGGTTGGCTTCTTCCACCTGTTGGTCGGTGTAACCCAGCTCATACATCTTGACGATGGCATTCGACCACGGGCGCAGATATTGAATCTGCTCATCGGGAATGCCGAGCAGACTCGCGATCATGATGACCGGCAGCGGTTCGGCAATATCGCTCACAAAGTTGACCGTGCCCTTGCCTTGCGCGGCGTCGAGCAATTTGTGAGTGGTTTGCTCCAGCGTGGAGCGCATGCTCTCCACCCGTTTGGGTGTGAAGACCTTCGTCACCAGCGAGCGGATGCGGCTGTGGGCGTCCGCTTCCATGTCCATGAAGACGTTGTCTTGATAGCGGCGGAAGGGCGCTTCGCGTGGGTCGGGGGGCGGCCAGCCGATTTCATCTCGCGAGTAGCGGTGCAGCATGGTGCGCCCGAGGCGCTTATCCTTGAGCAGCGCCGAAATATCGGCGTGACGCGTGAAGAAGACCTTGTCCCAGACCGGGTCGTGATAGACCGGCATCTCCTTGCGCAGGGATGCCAGTTTTTCGTAGGGGTCTTTGATGAAATCAGGTTGGTTGATGTCGATGTGAAGGGAAGGTAAAGACATAGGGTAATTTTACCCTACCCTTTCTTTTTTGTTCTTCTCTTACCCTCTCTCCACAATCCGTATTTCTTCCTCGGCTAGACCATATAGCTCATACACCAAACCATGAATCGCCCTGTCCGTAGATTCGATCTCTTACTTGACCATTCTTAATAGTTCTTCACTTTTTTACTCAATTGTTTATTAAAAAGCTTTTGAAATAAGATCAACACAGCCACCAATGACAAACACAAA
>JBAIYF010000127.1:0-5673 GCA_037916115.1 Anaerolineales bacterium | reverse complement strand
CATACAGCCGGGGGGCTTGCACTCGGGAAGGGCATCCGCGAACTGGTTTCAGGCACGCAAAGAGGCGGCTCACTCGCTCTTTGGGGAACGGTGTTGGGTGGAACTCCCATAATATTCGATTGGTTTTTTCTTATACGGGAAGGGGAAATGCTCGCCGGGTTTGCCGGCCCCACCATATTCTTTCTTTCCACCATGATTGGCGGCTTTTTTCTCAAAGGTGATATCACCAAAAAGAACGAAAAATCGTATGCCGCCATTCTCATGGGCGGGACGGCGGTGATGCTGGGCGGCATGCTCATCCCCTACCTACTCACACAGGCGCAAACACAAGACAACCTCAGCCTTGTAGACTATGTGTGCGGCGGTTCCATTCCCCTATTTTTTATATTGATCGGATTTAGCTTTGCCTACAACGGGTTTATCGCCATTCGCAAGAAACGTACCTTCGACGAACAAGTTGCCGAATATGAAGCAGAAGATACTGGACGTAAAGGGAAATAATATGACCTTACATATTCTCCAAAATGCCACATTGATCAATGGAACCGGTTCGAAACCCGTCGAACGCAGCGTAGTAGTGATCGACGGTGAGAAGATTCTCTTTGCCGGCCAAGCTGAAGACTGGCACACGCCCGAAGGGACAAGCGCACATGAGATCGACCTGACCGGTAAGTACATCCTGCCGGGGCTGATAGACTGCCACGTCCACATTGCCGCCGAATGCCTGCCCGATAGCACCATGACCGGTCCATGGGGATGGACGACGCTCATTATGTTGAAGCATGCCCAAAACACGCTTTCAGCAGGAATAACCACCATCCGTGATGTGGGCGGCAGACACCACTTGGAATTCTCGCTTCGCAAAGCTGTGGAAGCAGGCTTGTTCGCTGCCCCACGCATGTCACTGGCGGGGAAGCTGCTCTCCATCACCGGCACTGGCACGGAATGGTACGACGGCATGTACCGCGAAGCCGACGGCGTAGACGAAGTCCGCAAGGCGGCGCGTGAACAGTTGAAGGCAGGTGCCGACCTCATCAAAGTGCTGGCAACGGGTGCCGTGCTCGCCCCCGGCGAAAAACCCGGTGCGGCAACCTTTGAATTGGAGGAAATCCGCGCTGCTGTGGTGGAGGCAGCCAAAGTGGGCAAGATCGTAGCCGCACATGCGCATGGCATTGAAGGCATTCGCAATGCGGTGGAGGCGGGCGCAAAGACGATCGAACACGGAACATACCTCAACCAAGATCCGCGCATCATGGAACGCATGGCAAAAGAAGAAATATTCCTCGTGCCGACTTTGAAAGCCGGGTTCGATATCATCGACGGTGACCGCCCGGGTATTCCCGATTGGATCATGGAAAAAAGCAAAGAGACACAGGAAGACGCGATGAAATCGATCCGGAAAGCGTATGAGATGGGCGTACCCATTGCCATGGGCACCGATGCCGCCACCCCGTACAACTTCCACGGGGAGAATGCCATGGAGCTTTATTACATGTCGCAGGCGGGCATTTCTGCCATGGATTGCATCGTTGCATCCACAAAGAACGCGGCGCGCGCACTCGGCTGGGACTCAAAACTGGGTACGCTCGAAGCCGGAAAACTGGCAGACTTGATCGTGGTCAAAAAGAATCCACTTGCCGACCTACGCACCCTTGGCGACCGGAGCAATATCGAATATGTGATGCAAGGCGGCAAGTTCGTTGCCCGGCAATTCAGCGAGCCTGCCGGTATCCCTGAAGAGTTGATGGCGGGAGCGTGGATATGCTGCGGGTTTTAAGCCCAAAGTGAAAACTCCGGTTTGGGAGAAAATCCACAGGCTTGGGCGGGGGAAGAGCCGTTTTCGTCGCCTTAAGAAATTGCAAGAACATTGCAAAATGAAATCGGGTAAAATTAAAACAATGTGAAAACGGAGTAGGACAACTCCGCCCTTCCAACCCCTGCATACAGGAGGCACTACAGCATGTTCGTCACAAAAAATCTATACCAGAACGATGATGCATGGAAGAAAACCTCGCTTGGCAATTCCAGCGAAACCATCGGTTCATGGGGGTGTCTGCTCACCTCCGTCACCATGATGCTCAACGGCATTGGATACAATGAAACCCCTGTAACCGTAAACGACAAAATGAAAAAAGCCGGCGGTTTTCAGGGGGCGCTTTTTATCCCAAGCGTGTTGCCATATGTGTGGCCCAACTGTGCATATCAAGATATGCAGCCTTGTGAAAGCTTCCCCGCGCCCATCCCGCAGATCGATGCCGCCGTGGCAGCTGGAAAACCCGTCATCCTGCAAGTGGACTGGAACAAACAGGCGGGTATTCAAACTCACTTTGTACTTGTCAAGGAAAAGAAGGGTGATGATTACATCCTTTATGACCCGTATAAATACGGCGGCGACAGCCCAGATAAACCGGTCTTCCTCACTCAACGATACAAATTCAACGGCGCAACTCTTGCATCTGAGATCAGCGCAGTGCTTTGGTTCAACAACTACAGCCTTGCCGCACCCGAACCCCCAGAGATGACCAGCGTGCCCCTGCCCGCTGAAAAGTTCGTGATCTATGCTGCCGAAGACGACCTTGCCCTGCGTGCCGACCCGGCAACCACGGGCTATCTCTGGAAGCGCATGCTGCAAAACACTGAACTCATCTGCCTTGAACCCAAGGCGCAAGCCGCCGCCAAGATCGGCGTACAAGGTCAATGGATTCAAGTGCAGGACCCGAAGGGTGATCAGGGATACGTGGCAGCCTGGTTTGTTTCGGATAAGAAAGTTGTACCGCAGCCAGCCGCCCCCGCCGCCTCTCCTTCAACGACTACGTCTGGTTCGGCACCCAAGCCTGGATCTGCACCGAAACCTGGTTCTGCCCCCGCCGCCGCACCCAAGCCAGCCCCAGTCCCTCCCGGCGCATTGGCAGTCTTCCCCACCGAAGAAGTTTCCTTCCGCACTCAACCTGTTGTGGCAGATACAACCCTCATCCGCAGGGTCCCTCCCACCGAGCAGTTGATCTGTCTTGAACCCGCCGACCAGGCTATAAAGAAAGTCGGCGTTCAGAACCAATGGCTCAAAGTCCGCGCCGCGGATAACAAAGAGGGATTTGTTGCAGCATGGTATGTCAAATATGCAGGCGGCTCAACCGCACAGGCAAACGCCGCCTCAGCACCCGCCCCTGCAGCCGGAGGCGCTGTCAAAGTTCGTACAACAGCTGAGATGGTATCCCTGCGCAAGCAACCCGTTGTCAGCGATGCAACCCTGATCAAACGTGTTCCGATCGGCTATGAGTTCACCATCAATGAGCCGGGCGGAGAAGCAAAGGTCGGCAAGAACGACCAATGGATCAAGGTCAAGGATGCCACCCACGAAGGCTTCGTAGCAGCCTGGTTCGTCGCCCGATAGGCAGAAGAGGATACCCATGGAAACCAAAACCCAAGAACCCGCCCCCATCCTCCAAATTGCGTGGACCCGCTACGCACAATTGGATGCCTATTCATCCAAAAGAACCAAGAGCCATTTGCGCTTCCGCAGGTGGATTGCCGTTTTGAGCATTTTGGCAACTTTCTTTGCGGTCATCACCACCTACTTTCCATCTGACCAGCCCTCATTGCTTGGCGTAGTATTGAAAGCCCTGCTTATCCTAACTCCCATCCTCGCCTCTGCACTTGCGGCGTGGGGCAGTAAATTCCTTTCCAGCGGAGACTGGCTCGTAGCCCGTGCGGGTGCGGAAGAGATCCTTAAAGAGATCTACATGTACCGCACTGTGCTAAGAAATTCTCCGAACCGCAATGTGTGGTTGGAGAACCGTCTGGTGGAAATTCAGCGCTCGGTCTTCCGCGGCTTGAATGGCGAATTGACCATTCCACCTTATGAAGGTTATTTACCGCCTCATTACAACCAGGAAGATAGCTACAGCGACCCGGGCTTCCACGACCTACAGGGCGATGAATACTTCCGCTTCAGGCTCGAATCACAGCTTGGTTGGCACGTTAGCAAAGTCAACAAGTTCCAACAGGAACGCGTCCGTTTGCAGACGTTCATCATCCTCTCCGGTGTGGCAGGCGCGGTATTTGCGGTCTTCATCCCGTTATGGACGGCATTAGCTGCGTCTTTCACGGCTGTGCTTATTGGCTGGCAGGAACTGCGCAACTTGGACACGGTAGTACGAAATTACAGCAAGGTCATCATGGAACTGAGCATCCTATTTGACCACTGGAAAAATCTCTCCGACCAAACAGATGCAGAATTCTTCAAAATGGCCCGCTCCACAGAAGATATCCTCTGGAGCCAGAATGTTGAATACATTAAGGCGATGCAGGAAGCCCTCAAGGAATCTGACCTTGAAGAGGAAGCCAGCCTGATCAACCAGGTCATCAAGGAAGCCCGTGAATCCGACCGCCGCCTCAAGAAGAACATGAGCGACGCCATTGTTGAATTCGCCGAGGACAAGTTCGAAGAAACGGAAGAAAAAATCACCGAGCACTTCGAAGAGACACTTTCCTCCCTTGCCCAGGAAGCATCCTCCGATCTTGTACAGGCTGAACTTGCAGATATGCGCAAAGCCGTTCAGAAATTCTCTGAAAACCTCGCCAGCCAGATCGGTCTCTCGAATGCCTTGGAAGAGATCTTTGCAGAATTCAAGGGTGTGGAAGTCAGCATGAACACCCCGCGTGAAACTCTGAACAACCTGCTGGCACGCTATCCGAAGAACAGCGAAGTCAAAGGTTAGCCGAATCATTTCATCAGGAGACATACATCATGACCGGCACAATCGAATCAACGCCCAAAACGAACGCTACCCCGGCTCCCGCACCGGCAGAAAATAAACCCGTCCCTGCGCCGATCATTGGCAGCGGTGAGAAAAAGAATGGTCTAACAACAGCTCCAGTGGAAGAAACAACCATTACCGAAGTTGAAAAGATAAAGACAACAGTTGAAGTTAAACCGCATGCCTTTATCGTCATGCCATTTGGGAAGAAAAAAGGCGGCGATGGTTCTCTTTACGATTTCAACGCCATTTATAAGCAGTTGATCAAACCCGCACTGGAAGAGGCAGGCTTTGAACCTTTCCGTGCAGATGAAGAGACAGCCTCCGGCGACATTCTGACCGACATGTTCCAGGAACTTCTGCTGGCAGACCTGGTATTGTGCGACCTAAGCATCGACAACGCCAACGCATTCTACGAACTGGGCATTCGCCATGCCTTCCGCAAACGCGGCGTTATGCACATTCAAGCCGGGCGCGCTTACATGCCGTTCGATATCTTCAACGTCCGCACCCTGCCCTATCACGTCACCCCTGAAGGCGTGCCAGATCCGGATCACATCAAGAACGATATTCAGTCGATCGCCCGCATGGCAAAAGATACCTGGGCATCAGACCGCGACGCTGTTCACAGCCCGATCTTCAACCTGCTCTCCGGCTTGCAAGAACCAGACCGCAAATCCCTGCGCACCCCGTTGGCAACCGGCTTCTGGCGCGAATACAATTCCTGGAAACAGCGCGTCACCGTAGCGCAGCGCCAGAAACGCATTGGCGACATTCTTCTTCTGACCGAAGAGATCAGCAATCCACTCATCAAAGAAGAAGCGATTGGTGAAGCTGGTAACGCCCTCGCCAACATGGGCAGGAATGAGCTTGCGCTCACTCAATATCGTAAAGGTCTCGAGGTTAACTCGGGCAA
>JBAIYF010000126.1:0-2433 GCA_037916115.1 Anaerolineales bacterium | reverse complement strand
ACTGCTTGATCGTCACAGAGTAGGATTTTCATAGAGTTGACCATTGACGACGGACGATTGACCACGGTCTATGGTCTGCCGTCCATCGTCCAAAATTAGATTTTCAGCACAACTTTCGTGCCCTTTCCCGTTTCACTTTCCACTTTCAACACCCCGCCCGCCAGTTCCGCGCGTTCACGCATGCCGACCAATCCGAAATGCCCGGACACTTCACGCGATTGCTTGTCAAAGCCGATGCCATCATCTTGAATAGTGAGAGTGGTCTGCCCATCGCTGACGAGGCGGATGCTAAACTTTTTAGCGCGCGAATGTTTGGTGAGGTTCTCTATCGCCTCTTGTGTGACGCGGAAGAGGGTTTGCTCCACGTCTGGGCTGAGAGAAGGCATGGGGTCTTGCAGATCCAGTTCGAGGTCCAGAGAGAAGCGCGAGGCGGCGGACTCTGCCGCTTTTTTCACAGCGAGACGCAAGCCCATATCCTCCAGATCCGATGAACGGAGCGACTTCAACGCACGGCGGGTTTCGTCGATGCCTTTGCGGGTGACTTCGAGAGACGTATCGATCATCTCACGCGTCTTCTCACGGTCGATATCAAAATAGGCTTTGACAGTTTCTAACGAGACGGATAACGCCGTCAGCGAGTGAGCCAGCGTGTCGTGCAGTTCGCGGGCGAGACGATTGCGCTCGCGGCTCACTGTGAGCTGCTCAAGCGTGGATGCATAGTGCGTGAGGTTGGCATTCGCCGCGCGCAGTGACTCGCGTTGTTCGCGCAAGCGGGAGACGAGAAAGCTGATGAAATAACCGACCGAAATGAAACTAATGGTGCGAATGATGGCAATGAAAAAATAAACGACGATGTTGCGGTTCTCGAACGGGTTGCTGGATAGCAGTCCCAGTTCGAACACGGTGACGGAAACACTGAAAAAGACCACATACGAAAAACGATACTCCCATGCCACGAGCGCAAGGGCAACGAACAACACCGGCAGTTGACGCAGCGCCATCCCCTCTGCATTGGAAAGCGGGCCCTGCGGAAAGCGCGGTACGACCAGTGCGCTGATCAGGATCGGCGCCGCTGAGATGACCACCAGGTTGAGCAGATAGTAAGCTTTCCCAAAACGAGTTTGAAAATCCTCCAGATACGTGAGTAGAAGGAAGAACAATGCAACCAATCCGTTGGCAGAATAGAAAAGATATACCGGGATATATGGGTTGCGGATCGGTTGTTGAAGATTTGGGTTGGGCAACGGTTGGTTTGGAAGAAGCGGTTGAATGCGCGCACCATCCCCCAGCAGACGCTGCACCTGCGGAGTGTACAGGGCAAAGTCCATCAGTGCCATGGCTAGCAGGAAGCCAAGCCAGATCCAGGCGGCGATACGAAGGACACGGGTGGAGTCATCATATGAGCGCATGCCTGCATCTTATCACGAAGAGGTTTTCCAAAGGCATGACTGCTGTAATGACCTTGTAAAAGCACCCATGACGGCTGTCATGGGTATGTAAAAGAAGTCATGACCGCGAGCACTCTGCGGTTTGGGCGGAGGAATGTAAACTAGGGACGATAGTTCTTGAACCAGAGTCAACCCCAGGAGTTCTTCATGGCAACCGCAACCTTACCCACACAAACTCAAACTTCCATGCTTGATAAAAAAATACTGCCAGGCGCAAGCATTGGCATGCTCATCATCATTGCCATCATGGTCTTTTCGTTCGCCTTACACATGGTAAAGATCGACTCCATTGGTTATGCCAACGAGTATTACACCGCCGCAGTTAAGTCCATGCTGCAATCGTGGAGTAACTTCTTCTTCGTTGCGGCAGAACCGGGCGGCTCGGTCACAGTGGATAAGCCCCCGCTGGGTCTGTGGGTCGAAGCCATCTTCGCCTACTTTCTCGGCGTGAGCGGCTTCAGCGTCTCACTGCCCAACATTCTTGCGGGTGTGTTCAGCATTCCATTGCTTTACAACATGGTCAGGAGATACATGGGTGAATTGGCGGGCATCGTCGCCGGGTTCGTCATGGCAATTACGCCGGTGTTCCTTGCCACCAACCGCAACAACACCATGGACGGCTTGCTGGTCTTCACGCTGCTCCTCGCGGCGTGGGCGTTCATCCGCGCCACCGAAACGGAAAAAATGCACTGGCTGATGCTGGGCGCGTTCATCATCGGGCTTGGGTTCAACATCAAAATGCTGCAAGCCTTTCTGCCGCTGCCCGCGTTCTACGCGCTGTACTTCTTCGGCTCCAAAGAAGGCTGGCTCAAAAAAGTTCTTAATCTCACACTTGCCACCGTTTTGCTCGTTGTGGTTTCGCTTTCCTGGGCAGTCGTCGTGGACCTCGTGCCCGCCGAGAACCGTCCCTACATTGGCTCAAGCGACGACAACACCGTGATGGGATTGATCTTCGGGCACAACGGAATCTCGCGCCTTGAAAATA
>JBAIYF010000125.1:0-15097 GCA_037916115.1 Anaerolineales bacterium | reverse complement strand
ACACGGTCGATCTCATCATCGCGGGCGGTTAGCATGAGGATGGCTGTAGTCATTTCGCGGCGCAGTGTACGAGCCACTTCAAACCCGTCCATTTCGGGCAGCATGATGTCCAGCACGATCAGGTCTGGTTTCATCCGGCGGGCAGATTCAATTGCAGAACGTCCATCGCCCACGGCTTCAACCGTGTAACCTTCCTTTTTCAAGGTATAGGCAAGGGTTTCCTGCAGCGAGGTTTCATCTTCAACGACCAGGATTATTTCGGGCATATCTGGCACTATATCACAAAGGGGTTTTATATCTGTTAAGGCGATGTTAAAGACTTCGCCCTGTTCCAACGAACAGGGCGAAGGTTCACTTTTTCTTTTGAACAAGTAATGGGATGGTGACGATCAATACAATAACCACTCCCATGATCAGAATGCCGTCGGTCGAGCCGATTTCAGATCCATCATCCGCGAGTGGTACAGGGGGTTCCTGCACCGTCACATTGGAATTGTGATTTGCTAATGCGGGGAAGGTAAAGTTCGATGCCGCCAGCAGCACAAAAAGAGTGCTCAACATTATTGTGATGATCAAACGTTTATGCTTTGTTTTCATGCTTCTTTGATTATACCGGATGGGCAATGGTTATATGTGGTGGGTTGCTTTTTCGGTGAATTAAGGTATGGCTTGTACTTTTTTGCACTTGTGTTGTATAATGCCTTTTATCAATGGGCTGACAGCATCTGTCAGCCCATGTATAATGTAAACTTCTTTTATGAAATATTAATGTAGTTTTTTTCATTGTCATCGTTCCGAAGCAGGGAGGCATTTTATTGAGTACGTTTGGCTGCGGTGCGTTGCAAATTCTATGGTTGGATACCGCCTTTTTTAGTTCACGCTAAAAGGGGCGTTACGCATAAGTTCATTTCAGGAGCATCCATGATCAAATCGTTCTTCGACTGGCTGAAACAGCCTCTTGGCCTGATCGCGGTTGGAATTGTTTTCCTGGCTTTGTTCAGTGCCGCTGCCTATGGTCTCTATACCACGCAGCAGGCGCCGGAACAGCCAATTCAATTCCCGCATAAAACCCACATTGCCTTTGGTATTCAATGTTTGTATTGCCATCCCGGCGCATCCAAGGGTCCCGCTGCAGGCATTCCCTCCCAGGCAAAATGCTGGGCTTGTCATAATCAGATCGTGAAGACCCAGGACAGCCCGCTGCTTGCCCCGCTCAAAGACGCCGTTCTAAGCGGTCAATCGATTGAGTGGGTTCCCGTTGCCATTGTGCCAGACTTCGTTCAGTTCAACCATCGCGCACATATTGCGGCGGGTAAGAACTGCGAAGACTGCCACGGCGACATGACCCAGCAAAACATTGCCCAAAACCCACAGGTGATGAATATGGGTTGGTGTTTGAACTGCCATGTTGAAAATGCCGGTGACGATCAGGAAAAACTGATCAAACTCACTGACTGCGGCACATGTCATTATTAAACCGGGTGAAAGGAAACCGATATGACTGAAAAATTTTCCCGGCGTGATTTTCTAAAACTTGCTGGCTTGGGAGCGGCGACCACTGCGGTCCTTACAGGCTGTGGTCCCGCTTCGCGTTATGTTAAGCGTGAACCCTATCAGCAGATGCCCGAGTACAACTATGTTGGGCAGAATACATATTACGCCACTACATGCCGCGAATGCGCGGCGGGATGCGGACTTGTCGTACGCACTTATCAGGGACGTGCCATCAAGACCGAAGGCAATGCCCATAATCCCCTCAACCTTGGCAAGACCTGCGCGCGTGGACAAGCCACCCTGCACGGCTTGTACAACCCCGATCGTGTACAAGGCCCCTCTACCGGAAATTGGGACAGTGCCATTCAAACCGTGGCCGATGCACTCAAGAACTATAAGCCTAACGAGATCGCCTTTCTAATGGGTATGGCTCCAGACCATCTTTTTGATCTGGTAAGCGACCTTTCCGCCGCGACCGGCATGAACGCCCCGGTCCGTTTTGGTGCGCTTGGCATGTTTGAATCCCGTGCCACTCTGAGCAAAGCCTCTGAAAACCTCTTTGGTCAGGCTGGTTTGCCCTGGTTCGATATCGGCGGGGCGGAAGTAGTATTCTCGTTTGGTGCAAACTTCCTCGAAACCTGGCTCTCACCGCTTCCTTATGCCCGTGGTTTTGCAGGTCTGCGCGCAAGCGAGACAAAACTGCGTGGCACCTTCGTCCAGTTCGAGGCGAGGATGTCTGCTACGGGTGCAAAAGCCGATCATTGGGTTCCGGTTCGCCCCGGGACCGAAGGCTTGGTTGCCCTGGCTATCGGTAAACTCGCTGCTGAGATTCGTGGCGGCGCCATGCCGCGTGCCTTCTCCAGTGTGGATCCGGCTGAAGTTGCCGAGCAGGCTGGGGTCGAGTTGGCGGCGCTTGAACATCTTGCTGAAATGTTCGCTACCAAGAATGTGCTTGCCATCCCCGGCGGCGCAGCGCTTGGTCAATCCAACGGTTTGGAAATTGCTGAAGCGGTTCTCGCATTGAACGGCCTTTCGGATAACTTCGGCAAGGCTGGCGGCGTTTATCTCTCAGCCCTCGCTCCGATGCAGACTGAGTACAGCCGCCCGGCTTCGGCTCAGGAGATGCAGGAATTCATTGCCAAGATGAAGAGCGGCGCTTTCAAGGTGCTGTTCGTTCATGGTGTGAATCCTGTGTTTGAACTGCCCGCTGCGCTTGGTTTCAAAGAAGCTCTTGGCAGCGTGGAGCAGGTTATTTCGTTTGCAACCTTCCCCGATGAAACCGCAGCCGAAGCAGACTTTGTCTTCCCTGACCATCATGGACTTGAGTCTTGGGGTTACCAGCGTGTAGCCACCGGCTCTGCCCAACCAATTCTTTCGGGTGCCCAACCTGTGGTTGCTCCCTTTTACGACACCCGCGCCACTGCCGATGTGTTGATCACCGCGGCGCAGATGGCTGGCGGTAAATTTGCCTCTGCCTTGCCGTTCAAGGATGAGGTCGAGTTCATGGAGGCGAAACTTTCTGCTCTGATCACTGAAACAGACGGATCGTTCTCCGCATTGGACTCTGCGACATTTATGGCATATTTCCAGCAGCATGGCGGTTGGTTCAAGAATGTGGATGCCCGCGTCCTGCCGGATGGTTCTTCTGTGCTTAATAGCAACATCAAGGGTGCCGAGGCGGAATTTGCCGGTGAAGGTGAGTTCTTCTTTGTTCCGTTCGTTTCTCCCACACTGGCAGAAGCGGGTGCGAACAAGCCCTGGTTGCAAGAACTTCCCGATCCCACCACCACTGTTATGTGGAATACCTGGCTTGAGATGAATCCCGAAACCGCTCATGAACTTGGTATCGAGAACGATGATGTGGTCAAGGTCATCAGTGAAGTGGGTGAAGTGGAAGTGCCCGTGTATCTCTACCCGGCGATTCGCCCTGATACGGTTGCCATGCCTTTTGGGCAAGGACATACCGCCTATGGGCAGTTTGCCAAGGATCGCGGTGTAAACCCTGCCAACCTGCTGGGTGGTCACTTCAATAGCAGCGGCGACCTGGCCTTTGCTGGTATGAAAGTAAAAGTGGAAAAGACCGGTGCCAAACGTCCGCTTTCACGCCTTGAAGGTTTGGGTGTGTACGGTGGTCAGGGCATCGAGCTTCCATAAGGAGAATGAAGAATGACGACTTCAAAAGAAATTAGCATGCCTGAAATCGCCATGGCGGAGAAAGAAGCCGGAAAATGGGGCATGGTGATCGATCAGGATATTTGTACGGGCTGTCAGGCCTGTGTGGCGGCTTGTTCCATGGAGAACAATATCTCCTTCGTAGGTGAAGAAGACGCCGGTTATGGGCGCGCCATGCACTGGATTCGCATTGAACGCTTCTGGGAGGGTGAATATCCCGAAGTGAAGATGACCAATCAACAGCCGATGATGTGTCAGCAATGTGGTCACGCCCCGTGTGAACCGGTCTGCCCGGCGTTTGCCACGGTTCACTCCACTGCTGAAAAATTGAATCTTCAGGTATACAACCGCTGTGTGGGTACCCGTTACTGTGCAAACAACTGCCCGTATCAGGTGCGCGCGTTCAACTGGCGCGATTACAAACGCCCCGAGCCGCTTCCCAACCAGCTTAACCCGGATGTTACCGTCCGCCGCATGGGTGTGATGGAAAAATGCACCTTCTGTATCCAGCGTATCCACAAGGCGCAGGATCAGGCCAAGGCTGAAGGACGCGAAGTACGCGATGGCGAATTTACCACCGCCTGTGCCCAGGCATGCCCCACCAATGCGATCGTGTTCGGACGCACAGATGATCCCAAGAGCCTGGTCTCCCAACTCAAGGAACGCAGCGGCGGCAAGACTCATCTTAAAGAGCTAGGCACGCTCCCGAACGTGACCTACTTCAACGGAGGCTAATCATGGCGAATGCGAAACAACAAGCCGAAGCCCACCACGACGATCATGGTCACGGTGAGGAGCACTTCCGCGAAAAGCACCTGATGCTCGACCCGCTTCCGCGCGGGCGCATGAACGAAATGGTGATGGAGTCCATGCTCGAAAAACCAACCTGGAAATTCTGGGTGGTTGTCGGGTTCTTGAGCTTCATTGTGGTTTATTTTTTGTTCTATAAATGGGGTGTCCTGATCGCCAAAGGTCAGGGTGAAGCCGGTGTGATGCGCCCGGATTACTGGGGTATCTTCCTTGTCAACACCGTGTTCTGGATCGGTATCAGTCATGCGGGTACGTTCATTTCGGCGATTCTGCGCGTGTTCCGCGCGGAGTTCCGCCGCCCCTTCACCCGCGCTGCTGAGTTGATGACCACGTTCGGTCTGGTGCAGGCTGGTTTCTCGATCTTCATGCACATGGGTCGTGTGTGGGTCTTTTATTGGCTCATCCCGTATCCCAATCAGCGCATGTTGTGGCCCAACTTCCACTCGCCGCTTTCATGGGACTTGCTGGCGATCACAACCTACTTGTTGTCATCCACCATGTATCTCTTTCTGCCGCTCATCCCGGATGTGGCGATGGCGCGTGACCGTTCGACCGGCTGGCGCAAGACCTTCTATAAGACCCTTGCCCTTGGTTTCCGCGGTACAGAAGGGGAGTGGACCCACCTTCGCAATGCGATGAATATCTTCGCCTTTGCCATCATCCCGGTTATGTTCTCCGTGCATACCATCGTGTCCTGGGACTTTGCCGCTGCAATGCGCCCCGGCTGGAGTTCCACCATCTTTGGTCCGTACTTTATCGTCGGCGCGCTGCACTCCGGTATGGGGGCTGCCATTCTCGTGTTGGCGGTCATTCGCGGTACCATGAAACACATGGACTACTTCATCCGCGGCGAACATTTCGACGCTATTGCCAAATTGATGCTCATCATCTCCATGGCGTGGGCATACTTCTTCTTCAACGACTACATGGTGCAGTGGTACGGCGGCGATATGTGGACCAAGATCATGCTCCATTATCATGAATATGGTCCATTGAACTGGATGTGGTTCAGCATGTTGGTCTGTAACGTACTGATCCCTTGGGCAGTTCTCTGGAATTCGAAATGGCGCTCCAATCCGTGGATCGTTGGTTTTGTCGGTTTGGCGATCAACGTGGGTATGTGGTTTGAACGCTACATCATTGTCCCCATTTCCGTCACCATCAACCGCATGCCCTTTACGTGGCGCCAATATGAACCTGGCATTGAAGTCCCCATGGGTATCGGTACCCTTGCATTCTTCATCCTGCTTTACATGATCGCTTCAAAGCTCATTCCGCTTATCCCGGTTTGGGAAGTGCAGGAAGGTCAGATGGCGCACCAACTTAAGCGCTATGGACGCGAGACCGTAGTTACGGTCAGCGAATTGGAATAAGGAGGACGACATGACCGAATCCAAAGTCGTCGATCTTCTCGCGGTCTTTCATGACCTCGAACCTGCTGCAGACGCCATTGAACAACTCCGTAAAATGGGTGTTAAGGATGACTGCATGAACATCATTTCCGGCATCCCGGTGACCGAAGCCATGCTCGGCCGCCCCCGCCAATGGACCAATGTTCCGCGCATCGCGCTGGGCGGCGCCATCTTGGGCTTTTTGGGTGGGTCGTTCCTGGCTTTTGTGGTGCCCTACCTGTATCCCTATCCTATTCAGGTTGGTTCGCAATATCCCGTTCCCGGTCCTCCCACAGTTGTGCTTCTCTTTGAGCTGACCATGTTGGGCATGCTGCTTTCCACCTTCCTCGGCGTGTTTTTGGATAGCTTCTTCCCGAACTACCGCCCGATGAAGTATGTGCCCGAGATCAGCGACGGTAAGATCGCCATCCTTGTGGAATGCCCGCACGTGGAAGAAACCAAGATCACGGACACCTTGAAAAAACTCGGTGCTGAATCCGTGAAGCCTGCGGAGGCGCAACACTTATGAGACTTTTCAAACAATTACTCGCGGTCTTTGCCGCGCTCGCCGTCATTGCATCCATATTGATGGTTTTTGCCTATGATGTCATCAAGATCGACTGGGTCGTGTTTATGGAGATCCAGCCGTCCTTCGATGATCAGGAAGCCCCGCTTCCGGTTCCCGCCCGCTCCATTCCAGTGGAAGGCGCAGCCTACCTGCCCGGCATGGGCGAACCGATCAACCCGGTGCCTGCCGATGAAACCTCCATTGCCCGTGGTGCGCAGCTCTATAAGATCCACTGCGCCATGTGTCACGGAGAAAATGGACAGGGCAATGGCACTGTAGCTGCCTTCCTCGTGAAGAAGAAGCCTGCCAATCTGACCAGTGAAGCAGTGCAGTCCAAATCCGACGGCAGTTGGTTCCTCACCATTACCAACGGCATCTGGAACCCGAATAACAGCCTTTTCCCCGAAGTGCAGTTCTCCGGGCAAATGCCGCCGCTCAATGAGAACCTTTCGGTTCGCGAGCGCTGGGATGTCGTCAACTATTTGCGCACGCTCAAAGCGTCGGAATAGGGAGGCTGAACATGAATGATGATGTAAAAAGTTATATCTACGGCGCGATCGTTGTTTTCCTTGTTGGCGTGATGGCCTGGATCGGTATTGTGTTCGTGAGTTCCTGCGGCATGTCACTTACATGCAACCGTGGGGATGCCCTGCCCGATACGACCCCCGTCCCAACCCTGATCCCTGCCACATTGCCCGCCATGCAAATGGATGCGGCTCCCGTCGCCGCTTCAGACTCCTGTCAGGTTGCTGCAACCGACCTGATCGGAGCTTGGGTGGAGGCTGGTTCTCCCGAATCTGATGCCTTCCAATTCACCGATGCGGCAGGCGCGACTTGTGAAACCACCTTCGAAGAAGTGCTTCCATTATTCACCCAGTCAAACCTGTGGTATTCTGGTTCGCTTTCATGTGCCTCCTGCCATTCTGTGGACCTTGCAGTTTCTCCCGCCCAGTTGGATATGAGCAGCTATGAAGGCATTCTCGCCGGGTCACGCCGCGCAGACGATGCTCCCAAAGGCACCGATATCCTTGGCAGCGGCAACTGGAAGTCATCCTTGTTGTATCAGTTCATTGCTGAGTCGCAGGATGTCCCTGGGCACGATGCGGCACTTTCACCTAATCTGGTCGTCCATGCGGGCGCTCCGGTTGCAGAAGCAACGCCAGCTCCCTAATCTCGTTCAATAACAAAAAAAGACCTGGTCGTAAGACTCAGGTCTTTTTTGTTGCATACTTCCAGCACCAAATGAGTAGATAACCTAGGAAAGCGCCTCCAACATTTGCCAGGATGTCCATCCATGTGTCGAAGCCGCTGCTATCGAACTGATACCCGGCAAGATATTTGGATGCAAATTCATATAGTTCAGAGAAAACGCTGAAAAACGAGGAGAAAAATAAGAGAAGAAACAGGTTAGCGGTTAGGTAGGAGGACTTGTTTTCTGCAATATGTTTTAGGCTGATAATACCGTTGCCTTTGTGGATATTCAAATTCAGGATGAAATATTCATAGACCAATGCAATGGCGATCCCGCCGCCCAAAAAATGCAGGATCTTGTCATTGAATATCCAGTATGGGATAAGACGGAATGAGAAGATAACAAGCATGGCGCCGATCAGATGGAAGTATGTAGGGCGGTGTTCTGTCCACGAGATGGGTTGCAGCAGCCGGTTTAGCCACGAAAGCCGGTGAAAGAGGAAGACTGCCAATGGCGGCAGGGTGAGTGCATAGAGCATAAATAACACCCAGGCAATATTGTAGATCGGTTCGTACCAGGAGATATTTTCAATGAGATAGGAGATTGGATTGAGCATAAAAAAATAAGCCCCTCAATATGGCGAGGGGCAGGAGTGGCGGAGAGGGCGGGATTCGAACCCGCGAACCTTTGTGGGTTACACGCTTTCCAAGCGTGCGCGCTAAGCCAGACTACGCGACCTCTCCATTTGACAGCGGGCAAGATTATACCATTTTTTTTCTGAGGGCAACCCAGAATTTACCTTATTTTTCCAGAACTTCCACAGATTCGGTGTGGAAAATGTTGAATGGACTCAATTCAGGGCTGGTGTTCCATTTGCCGCACATGGAGAGTTGTGTGCCAGGCTGCGGCAATAGAGAAGTCTCGACAATAGCCAATACTTCACGATTTGAAACAAGATCCAGTGTAGTGATAAGGGTGGCGGGTGGGTCGATCTCTTTGAGTTCTTTGGTTAAGTTTAGATCTGCCAGATCGTGAGCGTTATTGCGAAATTGCCCGATGTGATAGTTCGGCATCCAATCGAGAAAGGAAATATTCTCGCGTTTTAGATTGATATAAGTCCCTTCGTCGAAACGGATGACGACGGTCGAAGCCGTATCGGGGCAGGTTGAAGCGGGAGGATTCTGCGGCTGCCCTGTGGATTGAAGCAGAATGGGGGAGACGACTGTCAATAAGACGAGAATAATGGCAAACGTATTGATGGGGTTTGGTTGAAGCTGGGATGGGTCACTTGTTTGTGTAACCCATTTAATCTGAAATCTTTTGGTGAGGAAGGCGAGCCCCATTGCGGGGAGAAGAGCAAAGAATGGAATTGTTGCCGCGTAAAGACGGACACGGTAGGCATCGGTGGGTGGTACAAAGGGAACGGATGCCAGTACCCCGAGCGCGCCCCAAATGGCAAGGCTGGAGTAGGGATCGGATCGGTTCTTCCACCAATTGAAGATGCCCAAACCTCCTAGTAGGTACATGCCAAACCGTGCGGCTTCATTCACCCAGTAATTTCCACCTGCAACAAAGGAATAAGCGTTATACCAACTGCTTGAAAAGAAGAAACGCCAATATTTAAGGGCGCCTTGTAAAGCGAGTTCCGGGTGTTGAAGAAATTGCTCAAGGATCAACTTGTAAATGGAAGAGGTCTCACCGAGGGCTTCGGGACGGGTTTCGAAAATATAAGTCCAAGACTTGCCGCCTGAGACAAGCCCATATAGTGCCCACGAAAAGTTCGAAAAAGCGGTGGCATCTGGACCCGCCAAAATGCGGATCATCAAATTGTTCAAGGCGAAGGCGGAGGCTACAAGCACCATCCCTAAGCCAAAGAAACGGAATGAAAACCTGCTTTCTCCTCGAAAGGCAAACCCGCCCCAAAGCAGGAGGGCTGGCAAGACGAACATTGCCCCCGGGCGGATGTTCAACGCCAAAGCGGTCAATGTGATACCTGCGAGTACCACACGCTGCTTGTCTCTGTGAATGCCGTACCAGATCACACCAAACCCAAGCATGCTCACCGGAAGACCAAAGGACTCCGTCATGGTCGTGCCGCTGTGGTGGCGGAAATAGAGAAACATCAAGGTCAGGAAAAATGCTGCAACTGCTGCCCCATGTGTTCGTTGAATTTCCCTGGAGGATAAGAAGCCAGCCAATCCTGCGATTGCTGTTACGATGGCGAGCGCCGTCATGAGATTCCGTCCGGTAATAAAAAGCAACAAAGACAGGAATCCAGCGAAAAGAGGGCGCATGGCGGTGAAGTTCGATATGTCTGACCCGTACAAAATACGCAGGGCGTCAGTATAGTAGCTGACCGCATCGCTGATTGGAATCAGCCCATTGATCATGATGGAAAGTGTCTGCCCGCTTGCCCAGAGCCCAGCCAGCGCCAGTGCAAAAAGTGACATGACCGCGCTCAAGCTGATGAGCCTACCAAGCCGCCCCGGAATTGCGAATGCAATCAGCAATACAACAAAAACCGCCGGAATGACCGCCCCAAAACCGGTCCGCAGGGACATGCTGAGCGGACGAAAAAGGTTGGGCGTCAGGGAGAGCGAAAAAACAAGCGTTGCAATGATTAAACAAATCACCTGCCAAATAAGCGGGTGAATTGTTTCCATTGATCTATTGATTTTATTTATGAACATAGCATGGTAATTATAAGCTAAACGCTACAGGTCACACTTCCAACGGAAGCGTGACCTGTAGCGAATGTCTTGGAGGACAAAAAACACGAATTTAGTCGCCAGAATGTGCCGCTACGGTTGTGTTTTCCTCGATTGGCGTTGCGGACTTTGAGGCTTGATGATTTTCTTCGATCTGCATCAGTGCGGGGATAAAGAATGCACCAAGCCCAATGACAAGGTTGAGCCCTCCTGCGATCCAGTACCATGCCTGATAGCTGGTGGCATCCGTTACCGGACCCGCTATCAATAAACTAATGGGCATCATGGCGGTTGCCACACTTCCCAGCAGCGACATGACGCGTCCCTGCATATCCGGTTCGATCACAGATTGGAACAGGGCGTGAATGGGTCCGTTGACCAGCGGCATCATGAAACCGAGCAAGAACATGGATGCCAGCATGATCCAGAACTTGTCGGCGGGAGCTATGGCGATGGCGAGTATGGCGAAACTGAAGACAATGATGCCTGTTAGCGAGGTGACGATCTTCTTCTTGAAGCCGCCCCAAACGCCGAGGGTAACTCCGCCAATGATCATGCCAACCCCAAACAGAGAGTCGAGGCTGCCTAACTCCAGTGCGCCTTTACCGAAATATTTCGTAACCAGCAGTGGAGAGAGCGCGCTTGTGGGAGCTATCAGGAAGTTGAGCATGGTTGCCATCAGTCCGAGCATCAGCAGACCGGGCCACGAAGCCATATACTTGAATCCGGCTCCGAGGTCCTGCATGAAGCTTTTCTTCGGTTCAGCGGCGTGGACTTCGCGTATGGGCGGCTGCGGGACGGTGAAGATCAGCAGGGGGGTGATTCCCAATAGCGCTGTAAATACATCGATCATTAGCACATTTTGAGTGGGCATGGCGGCGACGAGCAGTGCTCCGACCGGCGGCGCCACGATGTTGACCAAACCTTGCAGGGTTTGGTTTGCGCCAGCCACACGGGCAAGATGTTGTTTCGGCACCATCAAACTGGTGGATGCGGACATGGCGGGGTAATGGAATGACCCCCCTGCCGAACGGATGGCAAGCGCGGCGAAAATATGCCAGACCTGTACCTGACCCGTCCAGAAGAGATAGGCGAGCACCAATGTTGCCAGAGCGATCATTGCATCAGAGGCGATCATGATGAGGCGGCGATTGCCGCGGTCCACAATGGTTCCGGCGATGGGTCCAAGCAAAATTTGCGGCAGCATGCCAAAGAGGGAGGCAGTTGCCAGAACCGTGGCAGAACCGGTCTCTTGGGTGAGATGCCATATCAAAGCAAACTGAACGAGGGATGAGCCGAAAAGGGAGAACGCTTGCCCAGTAAAAATAGAGAAAAAGCGGACTGCCCAATTTTCTGGGAGGGGAGACTCAGGATTTTTCATAAACACCTTTAGATTTTCAATAATTTACTCGGTAAAGATGAATATATTTTACTGAATATTTTATTTTTGTCAATACCATGTTGCGAATTTTTACTAATCCCATTGAAAATATTGATATTTTCAATGGGAAATTAATATTCTTAATTGGTTTGCAGTAAAAACGATTGTTTTTGATGTTTTCGGCATCCCTTGCTGATCTTCCCGCCCTTAGAGGGATGCCGTGAATTTAGGAAATGTCTTTTTCGTAGATCGCGCTTCTTACCACCGGCTTGAAGCCGCAGCTTTCGTACAGGGCGAATGCGCCGCTGGGATTTTGGGTGTCCACACCCAGCATGGCTTCGGTCATGCCCTTGTCTTTCAGCAGTTGCAAACTGCGCATGATCAGGGCACGTGCCAGCCCGCGTTTGCGCCACGGACGGCGCGTGAAGATCGGGTCGGTGAAGCCGCGCCGGATGTTGAACTGTTTATTGGCATCTTCGTCGATCATGTTCAATACGCCCCCGGCTACTTGATCGCCATCCCATGCCACCTGCCATAGTGACGGATCGAAGGTAGGGCTGGCCCTCCATGCCTTGTACGCCTCTTCGTTGAGCGGACTGTGCCCCCAATGGTCTTGAAATGCCTCATCCAGGGCGTTGGCCACCGTGCGGTAGTGGGCTTCGGGTACGGCGCGTACTTCCAACCCGGCAGGCATGGGCGGAATTTCGATCGGTTCGTTCAGGTCACGCGACATGCGGTTCATAAAGCGGACCGTACGAAAACCTTCGGCTTCCAACGCCGCCTGCATGACATGGTCTATTTCGAGGTTTCGCAGGAAAGATCGCAGGATACGTTTTTCTGAAGCCTTGGTATCTTCTGCCACTTCCCGCGCGCGGGTTTCCACCCAGCTCAAAAAGTGACGGTGTAGTTCAGGGTTTTGCTCTGTAGGATGGATGTTGAACGGAAAGCCAAAGACCTGCTGTTTTTCATCGTCCAACTCCCAGCCGACACGAGCGTACGCCACCAGTTTGCCTTGCGCGTCTTCCGCCATCAGCATATCGGTTTCAGGCTTGGAATTGACGAGGTGACTGTAATTGCGCTCGACATCTTCGGCGGTGGCCCAGAGTTGGTTGCCTTCGGCAATATTGATCTCCTGGATCAGGGTTGCCATTTTGGCGAAGTCTTCACGTCCGGCAAACGGACGGAAGCGGATCTTTTCTGCAGGGTTCATGTGAGTTTCCTTGGGACACTATTTGAATAAGACTATTCAGCGCGTCCCAGCGCCCAGGCGTTGATGCTGCCCATTAAGGACGCCAGTCCATTCACCAACAGCACCGAGATCGCGCCCAGGGCAATGCCCGCAACAGAGACCAACAGGGCTTGCGAAGTGCTGGTGACCTGATACCCGTTCCAGAGCATGATCTGCGCATCGGGTACATTGTTGAGGATGATGGGGGAGCCGATCAGCGCCAGGCTGACGCTCACGAACGTGACCGCCACTGTGAACGAAATGATGCCCAGCGGCATTTTCAAGATCAAATAGCCGAACTGTTTCCAAAATTCCGCGCTTTTCAATTGTGAGGCGAGGATGGCCATGATCGAATCTTTGTTGGAGGGGCGCGCCTCGGGTTTGGCGATCTGCAGACCAAGCAGTTTGGCGGTGATGAGGCGGTCAAAGTCGCCGAGCAGGTAGGTGATGAAGATCATCGCAAACAGGATCGGCAGACCGATCAGCGTGATCGAAAGCCCAATGCCGAGCGAAAAACCAGTCACCAGAATGGTGAAGTACAGAATGCCCAGCGGCAGGTTGAGTAGCAAATAAACAAGGTTGGGGAGGAACTTTTTCATATCGTTAAATCTCCTATCGAATTTTTCCGGCTTTTTCAAGAGCATCCTTCAATTCACTGCGCGCCTGAAAGATGCCATACACTTTGATCGACTCAAGAACCTCAAGGGCGAGCTGCACGGGCACATCACTGGGGATGTGATACACGCCCAGTACATCGATCTTGATCTTTTCGCCCTTGGTTTTATAGCGTTCAAAATCTGCCAGGGTGTGAGCGAAGGCACCCACCCCGAACGAATGGCGGGTGACCGCTTGCTGTACCTCGATGACGTGCTTATCCAACTGCGAGCGGATCGCCGAGCGGATGAAATCCGTCCGGTTCGAGTAATGCCCCTGCTCCACCAGCAGGTCGATCTTGCCGAGGTCTACAGCGCCTACATTGATGGTAATTTTTTCGGTCTCAGTCATTTTCTATCATCTCCTTACCATCTGTATGGATGGTATATGGAGTATTTTATGCAGATTCTCTGTTTTGTCAAGGGTAAAACCATCCCTGTGGATGGTATTTGGATGGTTAGAGGCAGGCTCAAGGTCCAGAAAGAGGCGGGGAAACCCAATTTTGATAGGATTTGAACGGCTTTGCCCATACAATCTGCACATCAACTATAAGGAGTAATTTCATGAAAACGTTCAAACGCATCCTTCTCGGACTTGGGCTTGTTCTGGCGATTCTGATTCTTGCCATTCCCCTCAGCATTTTTGTAGACGGCTTGCTCGGCGGCGGACGGGTGGCGGCGTTGACCAATACCACCATCCCCGGCGTGGATGGCGCGCCCGATGTGCGCGCGTACGTGGCCATGCCCGAGGGCGAGGGACCTTTCCCCACCGTGATCATGATCCATGAATTTTATGGTTTGCGTGAAAGTATTGTTTCGAAGGCAGACCTGCTCGCCAAGGAAGGTTATATGGTGATCGCGCCCGATACCTTCCGCGGACAGACCACCGGGCTGATTCCGCGCGCGATCTATCTGGTGAGCACAACCGATCAGGAAAATGTGTATGCCGACTTGAATTCGGTCTATGCCTGGCTGGAGACTCAGCCGAGCGTGGATGCTGGACGGGTGGGGATCTTGGGTTTTTGTTATGGCGGGCGGGTTTCGCTTTTGTATAGCCTGCGTAACCCCAACCTGGCGGCGACGGTGGTGTTCTATGGCTCTTCCGAAACCGATCCCGAGGTATTGAAGAACCTGCCGGGACCCGTGCTGGGAATTTTCGGCGGGGCGGACCAATCCATTCCGTTGGAGGAGGTGGATGCGCTGGAAAAGGGACTGGAGCAGGCGGGCGTTCCGCACCAGATCTCCATTTATGATGGGCAGCCGCATGCCTTTATGGGTGATGCGGAGAGCATTCAAACCGACCCGGTGCAAGCCAAAGCCTGGGATGAGATGCTCACGTTTTTGGATGCGAATTTGAAATCGAAGAGCCACCAGCCACAGGAGGGCGGTTTTGCCTACGAGGCGCCCTTCCCGTGGATGTACTACGCCATGCTGGCATATGAACATGCCTTTGGTATGGGTGGGCATCAGCATTAGTTTTGTGATTCAATAAAAATAACC
>JBAIYF010000124.1:0-1785 GCA_037916115.1 Anaerolineales bacterium | reverse complement strand
GCCGAGTTCGGTGCCATCGGTGAAGCGCGTGCTGGCGTTGACGTAGACTGCGGCAGAGTCCACTTCGGTGATGAAGCGTTGGGCATGCTCGTCGGTGCGGGTGAGGATGCCGTCGGAGTGGGCGGTGCTGTGCGCGGCGATATGGTCGATGGCTTCATCGAGCCCATTCACAACTTTGATTCCTAAAACAAGCGAGAGCCATTCGGTGTCGAAGTCTTCTGCTCCGGCGGGGAAAACGGTTTCATGCTGCAACATGGACATTGCTTTTGGCTCGGCGCGGAAGGTGACGCCCGCCGGGGCAAGATGCTCCACGACGCGAGGTAAAAACTCTTTGGCAATATCTTGATGGACCAGAACCGTATCGAGCGCATTGCACACGCTGGGGCGCTGAGTCTTTGCGTTGTGAATGATCTTCAATGCGGCGTCTTGGTCAGCCGTGGAATCTACAAAAAGGTGACAGATGCCAATGCCGCCAGTGATAACGGGAATATGGCTGTTTTCGCGGCAAAAATTATGTAAGCCTGCGCCGCCGCGCGGAATGATCATGTCTACGTAGTCTTTGAGATGGAGGAGTTCCAGAACGAGGGCACGGTCTGGGCTGTCGATGAACTGAATGGTTTGGGTGGGGATTTCGCTTTTCGTCAGCGCCTTTTGCAGGGATGCGATCATGGCGCGGTTCGTGTTTAACGTTTCGCTGCCGCCGCGCAGTATGATGGCGTTGCCACTTTTGAGAGCGAGACCTGCCACGTCGACGGTGACATTGGGGCGGGCTTCGTAAATGACGCCCAATACACCAATGGGCACACGCTGTTTGCGGACATGCAGTCCGTTCGGCAGGGTGGATTCTTCGAAGACTTCACCGACCGGGTCAGGCAGGTTTGCCACAAGGCGCAGGCTGTTAGCAATATCCGCGAGGCGGGCTTCGTTGAGCATGAGCCGGTCGATCATGGAGGGGGCGAGCCCATTTGCATTGGCAGCTGCGACATCCTGAATGTTTGCGGCGAGGATAACTGTCTGGTCGGCGAGTAAGGCGTCGGCTAGGTTATGAAGCGCGAGATTCTTTTGGTCCGTTGTCAGGCGGGCAAGTCTTCTTGCGGCGAGTCGAGCTTGTTTTCCGAGTTCGGTCAGCATGAGAGTTCCTGTTTCTGCTCTGATGGGGCTTAGCCCCCATCAGAGCAAGTATTTATAAAAGCACTAAATCATTTCGATGAATCACTTCGTCACCGTAGTCATAGCCAAGCAGCGACTCGATCTCGTCAGAGTGACGTCCGCGCAGGCGGGTGAGGTCGGCGCTGGAGTAGGTGCTGATGCCGCGTGCGAATTCGCGTCCGCTTGTATCGAGAACATGCACCGTGTCGCCGCGGTCGAATTCACCAGTGATTTGGGTGACACCGATGGGTAACAGGCTGCCGCCTTTTTTGAGTGCTGATGCAGCGCCATCATTGACGGTGATCTGACCGGGCGAGAGCCTCCCTGAAAGGATGTATCGTTTGCGGCTTTCAAGCGCGGAGCTTATGGATGTGAAGCGTGTACCAAGGCGTTCATTGTTTGCCAAGCGAGTGAGGATGTTTGGCTCAGTCCCTTGGGCGATGACTACCGTTGTGCCGGATCGACGCGCAAGGTCGGCGGCTTGCAGTTTGGTGACCATGCCGCCTGTGCCAAGTTTGGTGCCGCTCCCGCCCGCGGATTCCCAGATCTCTTGTGGAATTTCAGGTTCATTAATTTCTTCGATCAATTTTGCATCGGGGTTGTTGCGCGGGTCGGCGGTGAATAGACCTTGTTGGT
>JBAIYF010000123.1:0-14753 GCA_037916115.1 Anaerolineales bacterium | reverse complement strand
GCCCTGCAGCAGATCGCCCGCTTCTGGCGCCGTCAATTGAAAGACTTGCGCGTGGTAGGCATTACGGGCAGTGTGGGCAAATCCACCACCAAGGAAACAGTGGCAGATGTACTGAGCGTAAGATATCGTACACTTAAAAGCCCCGGCAATCTCAATAACGAGATCGGTCTGCCGCTTTCCATTTTGAAACTCGATAAAAGCTACGAACGCGCCGTGTTGGAGATGGGTTTCTATGTCATCGGCGAGATCGCCTTCCTGTGTGACATTGCCCAGCCGCACATCGGTGTGGTCAGCAACATTGGCACCGTCCATGCCGAGCGGGCGGGTTCGCAGGAAAACATCTTCATTGGCAAGTCTGAGTTGGTACAGGCGATCCCGCCTGCACCTGAGGGCGTTGCTGTTTTGAACTTTGACGACCCCTGGGTTCGCAAAATGGAAGAGAAGACTCGTGGTAAAGTTTTCTTCTATGGGTTATCCCCCGAAGCGGACTTGTGGGCCGATCAGATCGAAGGGCTCGGCTTGGATGGCATCCGCTTTCGGATGCATTACGGCAAAGAGACCCTGCACATGCGTGTGCCCATGATCGGGCGGCATTCTATTCATACGGCATTGCGCGCCGCTTCTGTCGGCTTGAACGATGGCTTAAGCTGGCAGGAAATCATTTCCGGACTTTCGAACGGACGCAATCAACTTCGATTGGTGGTGGGTCGTACCGAGAACGGCGCTCTTATTCTCGATGATACCTACAATGCCGCGCCCGAATCCATGCTGGCTGCTTTGAACCTGCTTGACGAACTGGAAGGACGCAAGGTCGCCGTGCTGGGTGATATGCTCGAACTCGGTCAATACGAGCGTCAGGGACACGAAATGGTTGGCTTGCGCGCCGCTCAGGTGGTAAACCTGCTGATCACCCTCGGTCCGCGCGCGCACATGATCGCAGATGCCGCCCGCCGTGCCGGGATGAAACCCGCCACTATCCTTGAATTTGAGGAGATCGATCCCATTGTGGACTGGCTTCGAAAGAATCTGACATCAAAAGATGCCGTGCTGCTTAAAGGCTCGCACGGTTTACGCATGGACCGCATCTCTTCCGCGCTAGAGGTGCGTTCATGAGGGATATAGCCCTTTCCCTCAGCCTTGCCGGGCTTGCCTTCATCATGACAGCGATCTGGGGCAACCCATTGCTGCGTATTTTGCGTTACTTCAAGCTTGGCAAGATCATCCGCATTGAACAGCCGGAGGGGCATCGTGTCAAAATGGGCACACCCACCATGGGCGGGGTGATGTTCATCTTACCGGTGCTCTTGTTGAGCGGATTGCTCAACGCCGTGGCATTGATCGGCGTTTCTGTCAGCGGTATTGGGCGTTCCGTGCTTTTGCCCATGCTGGTGATGGTCATGTTTGCCATACTTGGCGCAGTGGATGACTGGGAAGGTATCCACGGCAGGCGCAAAGGTGATGGTATGCGTGCGCGCACCAAGTTTGCTGTGCAGGTAGTGCTTGCGTTAGCCACTGCCTATGCCTTGAAATACATTATTGATGCGCCGGATATGTACCTGCCGGGCTTCTTCTTTGAGATCGAGATCGGCTGGATCTATGTTCCCATCGCCGCCTTCATCATCGTGGCGGAGTCCAATGCTGTGAACTTCACCGATGGGTTGGATGGCTTGGCGGGTTTGATCGCCGCCACAGCCATTGCTGCTTTTGGCGGCATTGCGTTGATGCAGGAACAGGTGTACCTTGCCCGCTTTTGCTTCATCCTTGTCGGCGCCTTATTTGGTTATCTATGGTTCAACGTACACCCTGCGCAGTTGATCATGGGTGATACCGGCTCGATGGCGCTGGGTTCGGTGCTGGCAGTCATTGCTCTAATGACGGGTCAATGGCCTATGTTGTTGATCATCGGCATTATTCCATTGGCGGAAATGCTCAGCGTTGTCATTCAGATCGTGTACTTCCGTATGACAGGTGGAAAACGCTTTTTCAAGATGACGCCGATCCATCATCACTTTGAATTGGTAGGTTGGAGCGAAACCCAGATCGTGCAACGCTTTTGGCTCATCGGCTTGATGGCGGCGCTGGTTGGGATCGGGTTGTCTCAGGTGTAACTATCCTGTCATTGCGATGCCCTTTCGCCCGAAGCAATCCCCGCCTCAGATTGGAGATCGCTTTGTCGGGACGATCACCCTCCTCGCAATGACATATAAAAAATATGAAAAACTGGAAAAACACGCACGTCCTCATTCTCGGAGCCGCCCGGCAGGGACTCGCCCTCGCCCGCTGGCTCTCCCGTCACGGTGCAAACGTGACCTTGAATGATTCGCGCCGCGATGAGGACCTTGCCTCGGCAAAACGATCCTTGCAGGATGCAAATGTGACGTGGGTTACCGGTGGACATCCGCTTGAGTTGCTCGATACGACCGAAGTGCTTTGCCTCTCTGGTGGCGTGCCGTTGACGTTGCCCATCGTGGAAGAGGCTGTCAAACGCGGTATTCCGCTTTCCAACGACTCGCAGATCTTCATGGAAATCGTCCCATGCCGAACCCTTGGCATTACCGGTTCGGCAGGCAAGACCACAACCACCACGTTGGTGGGGAACATGGCGAAACTTGCCAAAGGCGAGCGTGCTTTTGTGGGCGGCAATATCGGCGACCCGCTCATCAACTACGTGGACGATATGACCGCGGATGACATTGCCGTGCTGGAACTCTCATCCTTTCAATTGGAGCAGATGACGATCTCCCCAAACATTGCGGCGGTCCTCAACATCACACCCAATCACCTCGACCGTCACGGCACGATGGAAGCCTACATCAACGCCAAGGCAAATATCATCAACCACCAGTCCGCGACGGATACGGCAATCCTCGGGCGCGACGATAAGAACGCCTGGGGCTTGCGCTCTCGCGTGAAAGGGAAATTGCAGACCTTCAGCCTGCTCGATCTGGAAGAAGGCTTGAACGGCGCCTACCTGCACGATGGTCTGCTCAGCCTGCGCGAAGGCTTTGCCTACGTCCCGTTGTTGATGCGCGAAAAGATCCACCTGCGCGGAGACCACAACATTGCAAATGTGTTGGCTGCTTTTGCCATCGGGCATGCTGCCGGTTTCAAGTTGGATGATATGCTCGAAGCCGTGGAGGATTTCCGCGGCGTGCCGCACCGTTTGGAATTGGTGCGTGAGTTGAACGGTGTGCGCTGGTACAACGACTCGATCGCTACCGCGCCCGAACGCGCGGCGGCGGCTGTCCATGCTTTTACGGAGCCGATCGTGCTCATGCTCGGCGGGCGCGACAAGAACCTTCCCTGGGGTGACCTTGCCAAGCTCATTCACCAGCGTGTGGACCATGTGGTGGTCTTTGGCGAGGCGGGGGAAATGATTCAGAAAACAGTGGCAAGCGTCGGCGGTGAAAGAGGCGTAGACGTTCGCAGGGCGCAGACTCTCAAGGAGGCTGTGGCACTTGCGGCGGAAGTCGCATCTGCTGGTGATGTCGTCCTTTTATCACCGGGCGGCACGAGTTTCGACGAGTTCAAGGATTTTGCGGAGAGAGGAGAGGCTTTTAGAAAATGGGTATTGGACCTTTCGTAGAAAAGACCGTGCCGCAGCAGCCGACCTCGCGCTTTGCGCGCAGTATTGACATGCCTCTGCTGGTGATTGTGGTGGCGTTGGTGGTATTCGGGTTGGTGATGTTGTATTCCGCTTCGTGGGATTTCTCGCGCGCGGCGTTCAATGACCCGATGTATATGTTCAACCGCCAGTTGATGTGGCTGGGGCTGGGTGTGGTGGCGGCAACGGCGCTGGCGTTTGTGGACTATCACCACTGGCGGCGCTTGATCGTGCCTGCCATGGCGTTCACGATCACAACGTTGATCGTGGTGTTGCTAATGAGCGAACTGCGCTTCAACGCGCGCCGCACCATTTTCAACGGCTCCATTCAGCCTTCGGAGTTGGCAAAACTGATTTCCATTTTGTATATCGCGGTCTGGTTGTATGCCAAGCGCGATATGTTGAAAGATGTTACTTTTGGTTTGATCCCCCTCGGTGTGATCCTCGGTTTTGTGGGTGGTCTTATTTATCAACAGCCAGATCTGAGCGCTGCCGCAACGGTACTGATGCTGGGCGGATTGTTGTTCTTCCTTGCAGGCGGCGACCTGAAACAGATCGGCGGCTTGCTTTTGATCGCGGCTGTGGTGGCGTGGCTGGTGGTCTCGGTCAGTCTTACGGGTCAGCAGCGTGTGGCAGATTTTGTAGCGGGCATCAAAGACCCGTTGCAGGCTTCGTATCACGTGCGCCGTTCGTTCGAAGCCATCGTCAACGGCGGCTGGTTCGGTGTGGGCATTGGCAATTCGCTTACCAAGGTCACTGGTTTGCCCGTACCGCCCACCGACAGCATCTACGCCGTGGTGATCGAAGAACTTGGCTGGTTCGGTGGTGTAGGTCTGATCGCTTTGTTCGGTGCGCTCGTCTGGCGCGGACTTGTGATCGCCCGCCGCGCACCGGATATGCTTGGTACACTCATCGCTGCGGGTCTGGTTATCTGGATCGGCATCGAAGCGCTTATCAACATGGCAGTAATGGTCGGTCTGCTGCCGTTCGCAGGGAACGCGTTGCCCTTTGTCAGCTCGGGCGGTTCGAACCTCGTTACTACACTGGCGGCGCTGGGTATTCTTTTCAATATCTCCCGCCAGGGAAATATCACAAATGTCTCTGATGAGGAATGGAGGTCTTTCGGTGCGGTTGCTAATTTGCGCTGGGGGAACGGGCGGCGGGGTGTACCCCGCTCTGTCCGTTTACGAAGCGCTAAAGAGTAAACATCCCAACGTCGAAACCCTGTGGGTCGGCGGTGAAGGTGGTATGGAAGAAGACCTCGTGAAACGCGCAGGCATTCCATACCGTTCTGTTCCCGCTGCTGGGGTGCATGGTGTGGGTGTGCGCGCGCTGCCAGGCAACCTTGCCAAACTCACGCGCGGGGTTCTCGAATCGCGCCACATCCTCAAAGACTTCAAACCAGATGTGCTCTTCTTCACCGGAGGTTACGTCGCTGCGCCGATGGCGGTTGCCGGGCGCGGACTTCCCATCGTTTTGTACGTACCCGATATCGAGCCAGGGCTTGCCCTCAAGTTCCTTGCCTATTTTGCGGATGTCATCACCGTGACCGCGCCAGACTCAGGGAAATATTTTTCAAACCCCGGGCGCATCGTCCACACCGGCTACCCGCTTCGCACCGGACTTTTGAACTGGTCGCGCGAAAAAGCCATCAGCCACTTCGGGCTGGATGCTTCACTTCCCACCCTGCTCGTCACCGGAGGAAGCAAAGGCGCACGTTCCATCAACACGGCAGTGAGCGAACACCTCAACGAACTGCTCGAAATGGCGCAGATTATCCACCTCACCGGCTCGTTGGATATTGAAACTGTGCAGGGCGTCGCCGAAAAATTACCTGCTGAAAAGAAAAGCCGGTATCATGTAATGCCATATCTGCACGATATGGGCGCCGCTCTCGCCGCCGCTGACGTGGTCGTATCGCGCGCAGGTGCATCCTCCATCGGCGAATATCCCTTCTTTGGTTTACCTGCTGTGCTGGTTCCTTACCCGTACGCCTGGCGTTACCAAAAAGTGAACGCAGATTACCTCGCCGAACGCAATGCCGCGGTCATCTTGCAGGATGAGTTGTTGAAAGATAAACTTTTGCCTGTTATCAAGGATCTTCTTTCGAACGAACATAAACGGGATGCCATGAAGAATGCAATGAAGAGTCTTTCCCAGCCCCATGCGGCGGCGGAGATCGCTGGTCAGCTTGTGAAACTGGCAGGAGAACAAACCTTATGATGAGCGTTGTCTACATTTTCTGGATGTATGTCTTTCTCTTTGCGTTGGTGGGGGCCATGCGCGGATGGGCGAAGGAACTCATGGTTATCTTCAGTGTGGTCACGTCTTTGGCGGTGAACCTGCTGCTTGAAAAATATATTCCGCTGGTACGCGACCTGGATAAAGCTTCCTCGTCTGTGTTTTGGATCCGCGTCATCATCCTGATCGCGCTGGTGTATTTCGGATATCAGACCGTGAACATGTCTCGCTTTGCTCCCAAGGCGGCGCGCGAGCGTTTGCAGGACTCGATGTTCGGGGCTGTGCTTGGCGGTGTGAACGGCTATCTGGTGGCGGGCTCGGTCCTTTACTACAACCATGTGGCGAACTATCCCTACAGCAAGATCATTAGTCCTGCCACCGACCCTGCCATTATTGCAGCCATCGATCGGCTCATGGCGGTCATGCCGCCGCGTTTTCTGGCTGAGCCGCAGATATACTTTGCGGTCATCATTATTCTTATTTTCATTATTGTTGTTTACATCTAAAAGGCGCTCCTATGGGGGCTTAGCCCCCATAGGAGCAGATTAAGCTGACTTATGACACACGTTCATTTCATCGGTATCGGTGGTTCAGGGCTTTCTGCCATCGCGCGCCTGCTCAAGGAAAGCGGTTATAAGGTGACTGGTTCTGATCAGTCGTTTTCCTCTTTTGCTGCCGACCTGCAGAGTTTTGGGATTCAGATCTTCCTTGGTCATCACCCCCGCAATATCTCCGGCGCGGATATGGTCATCCGCTCTTCCGCCATCAAGGACGATAACGCTGAAGTCAAGGCGGCGTTGCAGGCGGGCATCCCCGTGTACAAGCGCGCAGATTTTCTCGGACGCCTGATGGAAAAGAAGATCGGCATCGGCATTGCCGGAACACATGGCAAGACCACTACCACCGCCATGATCGCGTGGATGCTTTACTCCCTGAACCGCGACCCATCGTTCATTGTGGGCAGTACGTTGAACAATATGCAGGTCAACGCGCGCGCGGGGCAGGGTGAGACCTTCGTCATCGAAGCGGATGAATACGACCGCATGTTCCTAGGGCTCAAGCCGCACATTGCCGTAATCACCAACCTTGAGCATGACCATCCCGATTGCTTCCCTACTTTTGATGATATGCGTTCCGCATTCGCCGAGTATGTCAACCTGCTTCCGCTGGATGGCACGCTTGTGGTTTGCTCGGACGATGAAGGCGCCATGTCATTGGTGCCTGCCGTTCGCCGTAAGGGACTGAGTGTGGTGTCGTACTCGGTGCAGGGCGAGATGACCATCAACAGCCCGCAGTGGGTGCAGGCGCGTTCCATGAAGCCGAATACGAGCGGCGGCTACGATTTCAACTTTGGCACCAACATGGGCGCGATCTCAGAGATGGTCAACGTATCGCTTCAGGTTCCGGGTGTGCATAATGTTCGCAATGCCCTGGCGGCGCTTTCGGTTGCCGCTATTCTCGGGTTGCCTTTGCAGGAAGCGGCAAAGGCGCTGGGTCAATTCACAGGAACCGGACGCCGCTTCGAGGTCCGGGGTGAGCCGAAGGGTGTGCTGCTGGTGGATGATTATGCTCATCATCCCACTGAGATCCGCGCCACACTGGCGGGTGCAAAAGCCCGTTATCCCGGTCGGCGCATTTGGGCAGTTTGGCAGCCACACACCTATTCGCGAACGCAGACCCTTCAATATGAATTTTCGCAAGCGTTCAAAGATGCCGACAATGTACTCGTGACCGAGATCTACGCTTCACGTGAAGCCAAACAGGATTTTTCCTCGGCGGAGGTTGTCAGTTCCATGCCGCATCCCTCCGTGCGCTATGGCGGTTCGATCACTGAGACCAAAAAATATCTTCTCGACCATGTCCGCGCTGGCGATGTAGTGATCGTCCTCTCTGCGGGCGATGCCGACCGCATCACGTCGGATATGTTGAAGGAACTCTAGTCAGGAATGTTCATGGCAGACACCGCTCTTGTTGTTGATGTATTGCGCCAAAAGTTTGGCGAAGCTGTGCAGGAGAATATTGCTCTTGCGCCGTATACATCTGCACGCATTGGCGGACCGGCGGATGTGCTGCTCACGGTCAAATCTGCAGATGAGCTGGCGGATGCGATGAGGCTGATCTGGGAACATGACCTGCCTTATTACATCCTCGGCGGCGGCTCGAATGTACTGATAAGTGATAAGGGCTTTCGCGGTGTGGTGATCTTGAATCGGGCGAAGGAAACCCGCTTTGAGATGGGCGACCAGCCCACAGTCTGGTGTGAGGCTGGGGTGGTCATCGCGAACCTTGCGCGGCGCTGCGCATCCAAAGGCTTGGGCGGACTCGAATGGTCTGCCGCGGTTCCCGGCACGGTGGGCGGTGCGGTGTATGGCAATGCAGGCGCGTTCGGCGGCGACATGAACGATAACCTCATCTGGGCGGATGTGCTCACATTGGATGGGCGTGAAAAAATGACGCTCGACCAAATGGGGTACGGATATCGCACCAGTGTGCTGAAACGCGGCGAAGTGAAAGGCACTGTATTAAGTGCGTTGTTGAAGTTAAAAAATTCTTCGCAGGATGAAGTGTCTGTTAAAATCGAACAATTCAGTGAACGCCGAAAAGCCACACAACCGCCGGGAGCCAGCATGGGCTCGATGTTCAAGAATCCTGAAGGCGATTATGCGGGGCGGTTGATCGAAGCCGCGGGCTTGAAGGGGACGCGCATCGGCAGCGCTGAGATCAGCACGGTGCATGGAAATTTCTTTATCAATCACGGTGAAACCAAGGCGGAGGATATTCTTGCTTTGGTGCGCCTGGTTCAAAGTACGGTGAAAGAAAAATTTAATATCAGTTTGGAATTGGAAGTTGAACTGGTTGGTGATTGGAACTGGCAGTGATGACGAATAAGCTTCGAGTGGCAGTGCTCTTTGGTGGACGTTCAGGCGAACATGATGTTTCGCTGATGTCTGCGCGCTCGGTCGTATCTGTGCTGGACCCTGAACGGTATGAGGTTGTACAGATCGGCATCACACTCGATGGCAATTGGCTGACGGGCAATCATGCCCTTGACGCGTTTGAAAAAGGTGATGTTTCTCATTTGGATCGCGTCATTCCGCCCACCGACCCGGCTTCGCGCCAGCGGATGTCGGTGCTGCGTGATACGAAAATGGGCGAGAAGCTTGAAACCCTTGCGTCCATTGATGTGTTCTTCCCCGTCCTGCACGGACCGTTCGGCGAGGACGGCACCATTCAAGGTTTGTTTGAAATGGCAGATGCTGCCTATGTGGGCGCCGGAGTTGCCGGTTCCTCTGTGGGTATGGATATAGGCATCTTCAAAGATGTGATGCGTGCGAACGGTATTCCGCAGGTGCCATCTGTGTTGGTGCTGCGCGGCGATATTGAGAACAATATGGATGCTGTGATCGCAAAAGTGGAAGCGTTGGGTGAGTATCCCTTCTTCACCAAACCCGCCAACCTCGGCTCATCTGTGGGCATTAGCAAATGCTCCAACCGTTCAGACCTCACCGAAGGTTTGATGGACGCTGCCCGTTACGACCGCCGCATTGTGGTGGAGGCGGGCGTGAAAAACGTCCGTGAGATCGAAGTCAGTGTCCTCGGCAATGAACAGCCTGAAGCCTCGGTTTGTGGAGAGATCCTGCCGAGCCGCGAGTTCTACTCCTACGAATCAAAATATGTGGATGGCACATCCGGGTTGATCATCCCCGCGCCGCTGCCTGGCGATGTTGAAAAAAGCATCCGCGAGTACGCCATCCGTGCGTATAAAGCCATCGACTGTGCCGGTATGGCGCGCGCCGATTTCTTCGTTGAAAAAGAGACGAACAAGGTTTACCTGAACGAATTGAACACCCTGCCCGGTTTCACCTCTATCAGCATGTATCCAAAACTCTGGCAGGCCAGCGGCTTGACCTATGCCCAACTTGTGGATCGTCTGATCGAGCTGGCGCTCGAACGCAAAGCCCAGCGCGACCGCACAGAACATCGGAGGATGGCATGAGCGAGAAGCGACCGCTTACCCGCGCCGAACAAGTACGCCAACGTCGCTCCCAGCGTGCAACGCAGGAAGTGCAACGTGTTTCCAAACAGGCGACCAAGCCCATGGTCAAGGTTACTTCGCGTACTCCCACAGTACCGATCACCTCTGTGCCAAAGGAACGCGAACGCCGATACAACATTGCGCTTGGTTCGCCAGACTTTCATCTCAACAAACCGAAGATCAACCTGCCGAAGTTCTCCATGCCGCGTCTGCCGCGCTTCCATGCGAACTGGCGGCTGGGCGCGCTTATCCTTTCATTGGTATTCGTCACAGTCTTGGTATTGGCTTTCCAATTGCCGTATTTCTACGTTCCCTCTGCACAGGTCTTTGGCAATATGCGTATTCCGGCTGAAGAACTCAACGGCATCATGGGTGTCGCCGGGCAGAACGTCTTCACACTTCAGCCCGATGAACTCGAACGCCGTTTGCGCCTGAACTATCCCGAGATCACATCCGCGCAGGTGGATGTGTACTTGCCCAACGTTGTATACGTCACCATTGCCGAACGTCAGCCTGTGCTCTTATGGCAGCAGGGTAGCGAATATACCTGGGTGGATGGAACAGGCGTCGCCTTCCGTCCGCGAGGCGATGGTGCGGGGTTGATCGTCGTCAATGCGGTGGATGCGCCGCCCGCGGGCATCAACACCTCTAATGACCCATACAGCCCGCCGCCCTTCATCCAAAAAGAATTGGTGGATGCCGCCACGGCTCTTGCCCCGCTCGTGCCTGCTGGCTCGACCCTGACCTATTCCAACGCCGATGGTTTCACCTTCGCCGACCCGCGCGGCTGGACGGCAGCCTTTGGCACCAGCGCCCACGACATGCCATTGAAGATCCGCGTCTATCAAGCCCTGGTCGATTCACTGACCCAGCGCGGCAAGACCCCTGTATTTATCAGTGTTGTTCATCCCGATGGTCCGTTTTATCGAATGACGAAGACAACCCCCATAGTTGAAGAGAATTAGTGATCATGGAAGAGATTGTAGTAGGCATTGACGTAGGAACGACCAAGGTTTGCACCCTGGTAGGACGGGTGGAAGACAACAAGTCCATTCGTATCCTTGGTGTGGGCATTGAGCCTTCTGAAGGGATTCGCAAAGGCATCGTCGTAGACCTTGCTGCCGCTTCACGCGCCATCAAACGCTCTGTGGAAAAAGCGGAAGGAACTTCGAGCCTGGAGATCACCAGCGCGTTCGTCAGCCTTGCAGGAGCGCATGTTTCGTCGGTGAACAGCCGCGGTTCGGCGGGCATCCCCGGTGGTGTGATCGATTTTCAAGACCTGGCACGCGCACTCGAACAGGCACAAGCCATTGCCATTCCGCACGACCGTGAGATCATTCACGTCGTCCAACGCGGCATTTCGGTGGATGGGCAGAGTGGGGTTAAGCACCCCATTGGCATGCACGGCTACAAATTGGAAGTGGAAACGCATATCATCACCGCCGCCAGCGCCACAGTGGATAATATCCGCCAGTGTGTGAACGCCGCCGGTGTCGACATTCAACAGTTCGTTTTGAATCCGCTTGCATCGGCGGAGGTGGTCTTGACCGAGCAGGAACGTGAGATGGGTGTGGCGGTCTGCGATATTGGCGGCGGCACCACCGACCTTGCGATCTATGTGGACGGTGATGTGTGGCATACAATGGTTCTTGCTGTGGGCGGCAATCACATTACGCAGGATATTGCGCATGGTCTGCGCCTTTCCCCGTCACAGGCGGAAGAGGTCAAGAAGCAGCAGGGACATGCCGTGAGGTCCGCGATTGGAGCCGATGAATACTTCCACATGCGCCCGTTCGGTGAGGATAAGGACATCCGTATCAGCCGCCAGGACCTTGCCATGATCATCGAAGCGCGCGTTGAAGAGACGTTCGACCTGATCTTGCAGGAGATCAAGCGCTCTGGGTATGACGGTCTGCTGCCTGCGGGCATGGTACTCACGGGCGGTACATCTTCTTTGCCGGGCATCAGTCGTGTGGCGAGTGAAGTGCTGGGCATGCCGGTGCGCACTGGTCAGCCTCAGAATTTGAAAGGACTTGTAGATAAGTTGAACTCGCCCATGTATTCCACAAGTTTTGGTCTGTTGCAATGGGCGGTCAGCATGCATGACCATCAGATTGCCATCGCAAGCAGCGGCAACCGCCGCAAGTCTCGCGGTGAGGGCGGCATCAAGTTCGACGCCGTGAAGGATTGGATGAAGCGTTTGTTGCCATAGTCCGTGTCACTCTGAGCGAAGAGTCTTTATGTTGGTATGGAGAGGCTTCGCCGTCATGAGAAAAGATTCACAATGTTGTGAATTTGGAACAAATTGACCCTGTTAAAAAAACACATTCTCGTTTAAGATTAGGCATATTCCTTGCCAGGAGGAACAAATGGATCCGAATAAAAAGAACCTTCAAACCGAAGCCTTCGCCCGCATCAAAGTGATCGGCGTGGGTGGTGCCGGACAGAACGCCGTCAACCGCATGATGGAAGAGGGCATTCAGGGCGTTGAATTTATTGCTGCCAACTCCGATGCCCAGGCGCTCACTCTTTCACGCGCTCCCATCCGCGTGCGCCTCGGCGACAAGATCACTCGTGGTCTTGGCGCGGGCGGCGACCCTGAGGTTGGGCGCAAAGCCGCGGAGGAATCCTCCGACGAACTCTATAACGTGCTCAAAGGCGCGGACATGGTCTTCGTTACAGCGGGCATGGGCGGCGGCACCGGAACTGGTGCGGCTCCTGTTGTTTCGCAGATCGCCAAGGAATGCGGCGCGCTGACCATCGGTGTGGTCACCCGTCCCTTCACCTTTGAAGGCGGCAAGCGCACCCAATCCGCTGAGGCGGGTGTGACGAAGATGAAGGAACATGCGCACACGCTCATCTCGATCCCCAATGACCGCCTGCTCCAACTGGCAGACAAGAAATCATCCCTGCAGGATGCCTTCCGCATGGCGGACGAGGTTCTGCACCAGGGTATTCAGGGTATTTCCGAACTCATCACCATCCCCGGCTTGATCAACCTGGACTTCGCCGATGTGCGCTCGATCATGTCTGAGGGAGGCGCAGCGCTTATGGCTGTGGGTCGCGGCTCCGGCGATGACCGCGCCAAGAATGCGGCGGAACAAGCCATCTCCAGCCAACTGCTCGACATCACGATTGACGGCGCGCGCGGCGTGCTCTTCAACATCACCGGCGGACCGAACATGACGCTCTTCGAGGTCAACCAAGCGGCTGCCATCATCCGCGAAACGGCTCACCCCGATGTGAACATGATCTTCGGTGCCGTGATCGACCCGAACATGGGCGACGAAGTCCGCTGTACGGTGATCGCCACCGGCTTCGAACGCAGCGGTGTTACCCGCCGGGTGCTTGAACGCGTTCCGCGTGCCAACGAAAAACCTGTCTCGGCGGCGAATACGCCTTTCCAGGCACGCCCCACTGAGTCGGTCAACGCCAACACCGAAACCCGCTCGACTGCCGATGTGAAGTCCCAGCCAATGCCGAACATCAATAACGACGATCTCGACGTCCCGACGTTTTTGAGAAACCGCAGATAAAAAAAGCGCCTAAAGACCCCAAAGGTTCATAGCCTTTGGGGTCTTTTATTTTGGTAAAATAGAATCATGAGCGACAAACTTCCCGAACTCGCTGAACGGCTCAAAACCCGCCCCGCACATTACTCCTACCTCAAACACCGCGAACAGGTGATGCGCAAGATCATCCTGCCGGTGGTCTTGAGCGCCTTGGTATTGGTGGGCATTGTGGTTTGGGTCTGCATTGCCACATTCAATCAAGGCGGCGACGTGGGACGCTGGGCAGCCATCTCCACCATGTGGGTGTCAGGCTTCATGTTGCTCGGCGGGCTGATCACCCTTGCAATCCTCCTTGGTCTGATCTATGGAATGTATCGTTTGTTGACCGCCTTGCCCTACTACACCGGCATTGCACAAGATTATGTTTTCCTTGCCCGCAGTTACATCATTCGCGGGGCGAATATGGCAGTCAAACCCATTATCGCATTGAACGGTTGGATCGAAACCGCAAAAGCCTTTTTTGAAAGGATCACCCCATGAATAATTCAAGAGTCCTGCTCGGCGGTGTCGTCATCGGCGCCGTCACCGGCTTGATCGCCGCCATGCTCATCAATCGTCGCGCCGAAAAGAACCAGAGCGAAACCGCCATCACCGCGGGCGAAGGCGTGAAACTCGGCGTGTTGGTCTTTGGCTTGCTGCGCGCCATTGCCTCGCTCGGTGATGATTAGCAGACGATAGACGATAGACGATTGACCATAGACCGAGGTATTCCCGCCTCGGTTTTTTATTCCCGCACATGAGTGCGTCGCACCAAACGGGTAGCTTCATTTTCTTAAAGAGACTTATTTAAGCTGTAGGCGAGTCTACTTAAGTATGGTGCGACGCACCCTCGAATTTCAACTTTAATTATGGACACCATTTCAAAACAAACTTACCGTCGTTTCCTCCTCGCCTCACAGGGACTTTGGCCTGGTCGCCGTTTCTCGGGCCTCGCTGGCACCGAAGCCGCTTTGCGCCAGATGCAAGCCTTGCAACTCGACCCGCTGGTGATGGTCGCCCGCAGTCAGGACATTGCCATGTACGGGCGCGTGCTCGATTACAAGCCTGAGTTACTTTACAAAATGGCATACGACAAACGCAAAGCCTTCGATTACGGCGGCTGGCTGATGATGTACCCCATGCAGGATTTTCCCTACTGGCAACTGCACATGAAACGCCGCGCCGAAAAAGGAATGCGCTGGGAAGCGTTCACGCACCCACCCAAGGAAGTGGTCAAGTTCGTGTTGGACGAATTGCGCGAGAAAGGTCCGCTGGGGAATCGCGACATCGAAGGTGACGCCGTCAAAGCATGGAGTTATCG
>JBAIYF010000122.1:0-4314 GCA_037916115.1 Anaerolineales bacterium | reverse complement strand
TTGCATTCTCCGTAACCCGATACCCGAGACGCGAGTATCGAATATCGAATTATCCTTTTAGAGAATTCATCTCGTCGATGTTGATGTTACGCTTGGACTTGAAAATTTCCACGATCAGCGCGAGACCCACCGCCACTTCGGCAGCTGCCACGGCGATGACAAAGAAGACGAAGATCTGCCCGCTGAAGGTGTTATATACACGGGCGAACGCCACAAAGGCAAGGTTTGCCGCATTGAGCATCAATTCAATAGACATGAAAATGATGAGCGGGTTGCGGCGCGAGAGCACGCCAAGCGCACCGATCGAAAAAAGGATGGCGGACAGGATGATGTAATAATCAACAGGGACCATTATTTGACGGCTCCTTTTTCTGAACGAGTCAGGATGATGGCGCCGACCATTGCAACCAGCAACAGAATGGAGGTCACCTCGAACGGCAGCAGGAATTGATTGAAAAGCTGCATCGCCATATCGCGCAGGTTATCCATGCTGTTCAAGGAAGCGTCAGGAGTAACAATGGACAGGTTCGAACGTGCGCGGGTTAAGAGCAGGTAGATGGCTTCCACACCGAGAACGACCGAAAGCAAGATCGCGAGCGGTTTCTGCCAGGGCAGGACGTTCGACGGTTTAAGATTCTCGGCACCGAGAAGCATGATCACAAAGAGGAATAACACCATGATCGCGCCCGCATAAACCGTGATCTGCGACATAGCAATGAACGGCGCGCCCAATAGCAGGTAGAAAACCGCAACCGTGACAAAGTTCAACACCAGGAACAGCGCTGAATACACAGCGTTCTGGCTGAACAACATTCCCAAAGCGGTCGCGATCGCGACGAGGGAAAGGACGAGAAAAACGATTAGTTCAGAGTTCATAGACAATTTCCAGTCATCAGTATCCAGCGACCAGTAACTGTTTACTGGTCGCTGATAACTACTAATCGGTGGGGTCTTTCATCTCAGGTACAGAGCGGGTGAACACACCGGTTTCCACCTTGCGCGGGGTGAGCATGGACTCCGCAGGGACCGGCTCCAACAGCGTATCCTTGGTGTAGATCGCATCGCGGCGGTTCAAGAAGGAAAGTTCGTAGTTGTCGCCCAGTACGATCGCCTCGGTGGGGCAGGCATCTTCACAGAAACCACAGTAGATGCAGCGCAGCATATTGATCTCGTACGTGGAGGCGTAGCGTTCGCCGGGCGAGAAACGTTTCTCGTCGGTGTTTTCCGAGGCTTCCACGAAGATCGCATCAGCAGGACAGGCAGCAGCGCACAACGAACAGCCGATACACTTTTCCAAGCCGTTATCATAGCGCTTCAGGACGTGGCGTCCACGGAAGCGCGGGCGGACGGGGCGCTTCTCTTCCGGGTAGCTGACCGTAACGGTCGGCTCGCGCAAAAAGGAGCGCAGGGTCTCGCCAAGACCTCTTGTCAGTTCGATAATGGGATCAAATACGCCCATGAGATTTTCTCCTCAGATCACGATAAATGAAAGCCACAGCCACAAAGAAACAAACAGCAGAAAGGACGGGAATAGTCCAGATGAGCATCGGGTTATTCAGATCCTGGGCAAACAAAATACCGGCAGCGGTAATGAAAGCCAGCACAAGGCTCAAAGGCAGCAACACCTTCCAGCCGAAAGACATCAAACGGTCATAGCGGATGCGGGGCCAAGTAGCGCGTACCCAGATCATGAAGAACAACAACACAACCACTTTCAACAGCAAATAGATCGGTCCGAGGAACCAGAAGCGGTCCACACTGAAGATCGTATCCTTTAGGAACCAAAACTCGCGATACCCGCCGAAGAACAGCGTCGCCGCGATCATTGAGATCACGATCATCTTCTGGTATTCCGCCATGAAGAACAACGCGAACTTCATGCCCGAGTATTCGGCATGGTAACCAGCGGTCAATTCCTGCTCGGCTTCCGGCATGTCGAACGGAGCGCGGTTCACCTCGGCAAGCGTCACGATCAAAAAGACCAGCGCGCCAACCGGCTGAACCACCACAAACCACATATCCTTCTGCGCGTTTACGATCTCGTTCAAGTTCATCGAATCGCCCAGGATGATGGCGATCACAAAACACAAACCGAGTGACAGTTCATATGAGATCATCTGCGCCGAAGAGCGGATGCCGCCCAGCATGGCGTACTTGTTATTGCTCGACCAGCCCGCCAGCACAATGCCGTACACCGCGATCGATGCAATGGATGTCAGATACAGCACGCCCACGTTCAGGTCGGCAACATACAGAGTGATCTCGCGCCCGAACATGGTGAATGAAGTCCCCAACGGAACAACCGCAGCAAGCACCAGCGAGGGGACCACCGTCAGCACCGGTGCAAGGATGAAGACCGTCTTATACACATGCCCGGGAGTCAGTTCTTCCTTGAAGATCAATTTGACTGCGTCCGCGATCGGCTGCAACAAACCCTGAGGACCTGCACGGTTCGGACCGACGCGCACCTGAATACGGGCGAGCGCGCGGCGTTCATACAACGTCAAATAGGCAAAGCCTGTCAAAAGGATCAAGCAAAGGACAAAGCCCTTTACGATCCATTCAACCCACATTGTCCAATCCATAATCACTTCGCCTTCCCGGCTGCGGCTTTCACCTGCACCTTCGCCACCACAGGCTCGCGGATCGCAATGCCCATGGAGCGCGGAACACGCACCACACCCGTTCCAATGGTTTCATCGAACTTCACAACGGCTTCCGCCTGCACACCGTCAAAACTCAACTTTACAGTCTGCCCGGCTTCCACTTCGAACTTCTTTGCAGTAGCCGGGTGCATTGCAACCATCGTCTCGCCAATACGCTGGTCGAGGAACTCCGCGGTCTGAACCGTCACACCGAGGTCATACAACTTGTTGGAAGGCACAGCCAGCAATTCCTTGTCTTTGGGACGAAGAGCCGCCTCTTTCCGGACCTTTTGAATTTTCACCGTTCCCCCAGCCTGAGCCAACGGAACGAGTTGTACACCCAACCCCTTGGTGTTCTCATAGGTCGTGCCGCCATAGTACACATCGTTGCGACCAACCATCGGCCACTGTTCCTTGACCTGTGCCAGTGCCTCGTAACTTAATTCGTTGAAGGCTTCAACAGAATTTGCAAGAATTTCGAACACCACCGCAGCAGAGGTTCCCTGAAGGATGACGCCCATCTGCTTGGCAAGCATGGCGGTAATGGCATAATCAGGCTTGCTGTCGCCGTAGGCAGGCACAGCCGCATAGAACCGCTGAACACGGCGCTCACCAGAGACGAAAGTACCCTCACGCTCGGTAAATGCCTGTGCCGGGAAGACCACGTCGGCGATCTCGGTCGTGGCGGTTTCGCGCAATTCCTGCACCGCAACAAATTTGGCGCTCTTCAACGCCTTGGCGAGGTTGGGGTCATCCCCCACCGGGTCGGCGCCCACGATGTAAACCGCCTTGTTCTTCAACGCCTTCTCAAGGTCAGCCACCGGGCGGAAGCCAACCTCGAATGCACCCTGGTCGTTGGCACGCTGCCAAACACCGATCAGACCGTTATTGGCGCTGCCAATATGACCGGTCTCTTTCAACAAGTCAGCACAAGCAGAAGCGAGAACCGAGGTTCCGGTCACGCCAAGACCTTCGCTGCCATAGAAGATCACCGCATTCTTCGCCTTCGCAAATTCATCGGAGATCTTGCTCTTCTTTTCAAAATCATGAATGGTCTTGAGCTCGTCGCCATACGCATAGCGGATGGTGTACTTGGCAAAGCGGTCGAGTTTGGTCTCGCGCGGGTTGGCAACGATCAGGGTCGCACCGCGATCCGCTGCCTGCTTGACGCGCAGCCACCAGATGGGAGCTTCTTCATACAGGTCAGAGGCGACCACAAGAATGACATCCCCCTGCCCCATCTTGCCAAGGTTCGTACCAGCGCCAACGCCCACCAACTGGGTCAACTCACCGCCAGCCATATCGGAGTAGAGAATGGATTCGCCTCCGACGGTATCTGCCAGTGACTTGAGGTTGAACAGGTCTTCGGTCGAGAGACGACCCGAAGCCAGCACCACAAAATCCTTCTTATTCGCGTTGAAGTTTTCAGCAGCCGTCTTGATGGCGTTATCCCATGAAGTGCGGGAAAGTTTTTCATCCTTGCGTACCATTGGCTTGGATAAGCGTTCCTTGCCTTCGGTGTAGTGATAGGCGAAGCGTCCCTTGTCGCACAGCCAGATCTCATTGACTTCTTCGTTCTGGCGCGGCATGACGCGCTTCACCACAATGTCACCGCCAGCCTTGGCTTCGCGACGGGTGTTGAGCGTGGTATTGCAGCCCACCGGGCATT
>JBAIYF010000121.1:0-3813 GCA_037916115.1 Anaerolineales bacterium | reverse complement strand
CAATGCCTTTGTGATGCGCCAGGTTATACGTCAGCGCACCTGCCTTGGAGCCGAACATATATCCAAGCATGCTGAGGTCGGGCAAAAAGAAGAGGGCGAAGAACAACCACCAGGCGTAATCCAATGTTGTGAAGAGATAAAAGGCTAGCAGGGCAAGGAGCAGTTCTTCGAGCGTAAGCAGTTTTTTCATCAGGTTCTCCAATTACTCTAAATGGTTTTCGGAATTCAAATTATTCGTACTGAAGGGACAGTTCAGTTGCGGCGGCAGTTTGGCGGTTGCTGCGGACTGAGATGATCAATGCCACAGTCAGATAAAGAACCGCAAGGAATAGATAGGCACGCGAGTCACTTGCTTCAGGTCCGTGCGTGGGGAACAGGTTCGAGACGAAGTTTGCCATAGCATGAAAGAGAATGGCGACGAGAACGTTCTTCCCGGTTCCGTTGTATACCCAGGCAATGACCACTGATAAACTGATCGTGTACAAGGTGTAGATCGGCAGCGGTGTACCTTCCATGCCCGAGCCGGTCATGAACCAGAAAGGCAAGTGCCACAAGGTCCAGATTGCGCCGAGCAGAATGCCTGCTTTAATAGTGCCAAAGCGAGCCTGCATACGGTCGAGTGCATATCCGCGCCAACCATATTCTTCCTGAATGGGTCCGCCCAGCAGCAGAATAAAGATAAAGGTCGGCAGCAGTGCGAGCGGCGAAGAGTATCCATAAGGAGGCGGGGTGCCGCCTGTGAGAATATCCAAATATCGGGCGGAGGCGCTGATCAGAATCGGCAGCCCGAAGATGACTGCCAGCCAGCGCAGCGGAATGCGGAAATTAAGTCCGCGCTTCAGAAACTGGCGACGACCCGCTTTGCCCGCCTCGCGTGAGGTCAGGATCAACGCCGAAACCAGCGGACCAAAGGCACCGACCAGGATCGAGAGCGGCGTCAGAATATCCAGAGAAATCGGCGGGGTAATGAAGCCATAAGACGCCAACATGGCAGGCAGCCAAACCGACCAGGAAAAACCGAAAGCGATCAGGAAATATGCCCAAGGAAAGGCGGGGCGTACAGGGGTGTTGTTTTGAGTTGTCATTGTTCTCTCCTTATTACTAATTATATTAGTATAATAACTAAAGTAATTAGTTTTGTCAAGAGGGAAACACCACCCCACTAACGAAGATGACCAGAACGAGACATGATGTCGTGTTTGGAAGTATCGCGGCTCAAACCAGACCTTGAAGCTGTTTCCCAAAATGGGAAATAACTCCACGCCCAAGCCGGGAATCAAAAAGAGCAGCGCCCATTAGGGACGCTGCTCTTGAAGGTGTATATTTTTTTTAGTTTTGAAGTTGTCTTGCTCTGCCAATGAAAGCAAGAACAAGCAGACCGATCGAAATTGGAATAAAGAAACCGATGTTCCCGTTGCTATGCGCGCCGAGGTAATCCACGGCTGCCAATCCATTCATAATCAAATACCAGATCGTCACGTGGAGAATCTCGAACACCTTGTGACTCTGGCTCCATACACCAAGCGCAAGAGCAAGCGATGGAATGAACAAGGCGCCTGAAAACCAAGCCAACAAACCGGTTAGATCTCCGACACCAAGCAATTTGATGGCAACTCCACTGCCCGTAAGCAGGGCAACGATTACGCCTGCCAGCCATGTAGCGGGTAACTGCCTGACCAGCGGTGCGGCAGAGGAAAAGATCATTTGCTGGGCGTTATGTCTTAACTCGCGGCTGCCCATACCCGACCAAATCAGGACAGGCCATAACCATGTCAACGGCAGGATGAATGTGCGTGCATCTTCTGCGGTGTTCGTCAGTGCTGCAATAAACAGCCCAAGCGCTATGGCATACCACCACCAGTATTGACCTTTGAGAAGCAGTTTCAATTCAGAAGTGAGGATGCGAAAGAAAGCAAAACCGTTTGCGGGAGTAGTGAGAGGCGTCAAATGTACAGACTGAGATACTGCCCGGGAGGTTGAAACAGGCTCAGGCTTGAGCAGTGAAGCGGTGGTTTTGGTCCGCCGGGGTCGTTGCCTCGAAGGATCAAACCGGTCAAAGAAGATGGAGGCGATCAATGTCAACACAATCGCAAGTCCAAAGAAGGTGAGGCGCTTCAAGATGATCTCAGGTGTCCAGTCTACGCCTGTCCAGAGAAATATGTTGTTATCCATGCTCAAGCTGGCGTCTGCATCACCCAGGACGAAACCGCCGCTGTACTCAGGGAAGGCGGCTTTTGCCGCGGCGCTTGTACTTTGTTGAATGAGTCCCAAGCCCAGGGGTTCGAAGGCAGGATTGGTGTTGATGAGCGTATTGGATAGCGGCAGGGTAAAGATGAAAAGAAAAAAATATACGACATTGCCAAAGCCACCGCTGAGAAAAGCGATGCTTTCAAACAGCACGGCAAGGGCAGCCACAAGCGCCATCACAGGCAGCGAGAGATATAGAAATGGTGCAAGCATGGCATAAAGTTCGAGCTGCCGATTTTCACCCGCGAGCAGTTGAATGCCCACGCCTGCCACAACCAGCACCAGATTCATTGCCAGCAGCACGGAGAAATTGCTCAACCATTTTCCCAGCATGTATAGTGGGCGGGAGAGTGGTGTGGTTGCCATGATCTGTCCCACACCGGTTTCGCGGTCACGTGCAACTGAACCTTTGACAAGATAGAACCCGAACCAACCGAGAAAAAAAGAGGTGAGCAATGCCATCATGCTCCCAACCCAGGCGGAGTTGAACTCGCCGCGATATTGGTCGAGGCGCATCGTCACATTGCCGATGGCGGTTTGATAGCCAAGGAAAGATACCAATGCCAGCATGATCAGGAAACTATAACGCCGCACGCGTTCGAGAAAATCGGCACGCGCCAGGTGATAGATGACCCACAGCTGCTTCATTGCTGCCCCCCGATGAAATATAGATAGGCATCTTCAAGATTCGGTGAAACGTTTTGCGAATTGATCTCCGGCTTGCTATCATGCACTACCCGCACCTGCACGCCGTCACTGCGGCGGATAGTGCCGCTGAGGATATATTTTTGTTTGAGAGCGGGCAGGTCATCACTTTTAACCGTCCATTCCCAGACCTTGCCTTCCAGTTTTTGGAGCAGTTCTTCGGGTGCGGCCTCGTGCAGGAGCCTGCCTTTATTGACAAGGGCGATATGTGTAGCGGTCGCCTCCACATCCGAGACGATGTGTGTGGACAGGATGACGATTCGTTCCCCGCTCAAGTCTGAGAGCAGATTCCGGAACCTGACTCTCTCCTCGGGGTCCAACCCGACGGTCGGTTCATCCACAATAAGTAGTTGTGGATCGTTGAGCAATGCCTGCGCAATCCCCACCCGCTGGCGCATGCCGCCCGAATATCCACCCAGCGGACGTTTTGCCGCTTCGACAAGGTTCACGACCTGCAACAATTCATCAATGCGCCTTCTTGCAGATTTTCCATCCAGTCCTTTGATCGCTGCCATATATTCGAGAAATTCGACAGCATTCAAGTTGGGGTACACCCCAAAATCCTGAGGCAGGTACCCAAGCACGGCGCGCATGGTGTCGGGAGATTTGGCGATGTCTGTGCCGTTCCAGGTAATGTTTCCTTCGGTGGGTTTTGTAATGGTGGCAAGCATCCGCATAAAAGTGGATTTCCCTGCACCATTTGGACCCAAGAGTCCCAGAATCCCGGGTCTGACTTCCATGGAAAAGTCCTTCAATCCCCAAAAGTCACGTCGGTATTGCTTGCCAAGATTTCTAATAGTAAGTTTCATCGGATATTCTTTCGAGTTTAGAGTTTGCATGATGTATCGTATATCAGAATGT
>JBAIYF010000120.1:0-3704 GCA_037916115.1 Anaerolineales bacterium | reverse complement strand
TCGCAGATGCGCACCATTGGGTTGGTGAAGTTGATGAACCAGGCATTGGGGCAAGCCTGCTCCATATCGCGGACAATTTCAAGGACAGGCTTTACATTGCGAGCCGCGTGAATAAAGCCACCAGGACCACCATTCTCGGCATACGGTTGGCGGATGCCGTACTTGAGCGGAATTTCAAAGTCTGATTTCCATAACTCTTCTCGCGGACCCACTTCGATGGCAGAGACTACAAAATCTGCACCTTCGAGCGCATCTTTATGATGTGTATGTGCGGTGATGGTCATACCGGCGCCCCACTCGCTGTTCAAGCGGTTGGCAAGGCGGTGGACAATATCAAGACTTTGCGTGTTGCGATCGACGAGCCGCAACGTGGCACCCTTTAGTTTTTTGGAGCGCATTAAAGCTGATAGTGTATTTTCACCAAAAGATGCACTGCCTGCACCAATGACAGTAATATTGGTCATGGAGTTTCTCCTTGAAAAAACAAAATGCGTTGGGTTTTGCCCAACGCATTGATTCTACCTGCTTTACTTTGTTTGTATCTCTACTTCGGCGCTCATGCCCCACAAGATGCCATCGGGCACATCGTCCAGCTCGATGGTGACGGGGAAGACCACATCACCGCCGACTGTTTCGGCTTGAGGTGCAATACGCACCACTTTTCCTGTGACAGTCACATCGAGAGCTTCGATGTAAACGTTCGCCACCTGCCCCACTTGTACACGGGCAATATCGCGTTCGCTCAAGTCGGTGGTGGTGATCTGCAAGGAGTTCAGGTCTGCAATGGTCATTACCACCTGGCTGACCTGTACCAATTCCCCCGGGACTACAGCAATATCGATCACGGTACCAGAGAAGGGAGCATAGATGGTGTTTTGTGCCAGATTCGCCGCCGCGGAATCCCATGCCGCTTTAGAGCGGTCTGCGACCGATACGGCTTTCAAATACACTTCGCGCGGCAATGCATACCAACTCACTCTGCCTGTTTGCGGGTCGACATACTTAACCTTGTCCTGTCGCTGCAATTCGGCATCGAGCGCCCGTGCGTTGTAATCCTGCTCGGCAGAAACGGCGAGGAATTCAAGATCGGGCGTATTCAAAACCATCACGGGTTGCCCAGCCTCCACCACATCGCCTTCCTTGACGGGAATTTCCTTTACGAGCGCAGAGATGGTGAAACTCAGGTGCGAGATATGAGCGGGTTCAACCTCTGCCGAGGCAACCACAAGGTCCGGCGATTGCGCAGGGGCATCCGCAACCGGAGCAGTTGTGGGAGCAGCCTCAGTGGGCTCCGCCGGGCTTGCACAGGCTGTCAGTACGAGCAGACCGGCAAGCAAAAACAACGTTCGTTTCATGGCTGCCTCACTCAACAACGATCTCAACATCTGCACTCATGCCCCAAAGCAAACCGGAAGGCTGGTCGTCGAGTTCTATGGTCACTTTGTAGACTACGTCGCCGCCGATCTCGGTGGAGATGCGGTCTATATCCACAACCTTGCCAGTGAACTCATCATTCAGCGCCTCAATGAAGACCGTGGCTGTTTGCCCAACCTTCACACGGGTCACGTCACGCTCGCTCAAGTCGGTGGTTTCGATGCGGTATTTTGAAAGATCACCCAGCACCATCACAACCTGTCCGGGGGTCACGGTCTCATACGGGGCGATATCGACCGATATAACGGTACCAGCAAACGGCGCGATCAGATTCGATTGAGTCTCCAGTACAGCTTTGGCAGAGTCCACCAGTGCCTGCGCCTTGGCAACATCATTCTTTGCTACATCAATATGTTCCTGGAAAGGCGTACAGCCGGGACCTTTACAGCCCACATTGCGCAAAAGGTATTCAAGATTGATCTCGGAATACGCCAGGTTCGCCTCGGCTTCACGGACTCGCGCTTCCTGTACGGTTGTATCCAGCTTGACCAACTCATCGCCCACGCTAACCTGGTCGCCCACATTAACACTGACCTCGGTCACACGACCAATGCTTGTAAAAGAAAGGCGTGCAGTTTGCACGGGAACAACAATAGCCGATGCGGCGACGCTATCTCCGCTTGACGGCTGGGGCTGTGACTCAGAAGCGTTGCCCGCCTCCAACACAACGGTGGGAACTGCTTCTGTTTCCTGAGCCTGTCCACACGCTGATAAGACGAGCATCAACATGCCCGCGATCATCAAAAAAGTCTTTTTCATTCGAAAATTCTCCAAACCTAATGTCAACTTATTTCTAACTATAATAACACAATGCACAGGTTTTGCAAAGGTTTTGCCTAATATTAGTTTTATACGGTTGTGTCTTTTACAATCAACCCATCCTGAAGTGTCACCACTCTTTTTGCATACTTGATCACACGCGGATCATGTGTGGCAAACACAAAGGTAGTGCCTGTTTCATTATTGAGTCGTTTCATAATTTCCATCACCTGCTCACCATTTTCAGTATCAAGGTTGGCAGTCGGTTCATCGGCAAGAATCAGTTTGGGATCGGTGGCAAGCGCACGGGCAATAGCCACACGCTGTTGCTGTCCACCTGATAATTGGTCGGGGCGATTATTGGCACGATCCGACATGCCCACTGCTTCCAATAATTCCAACACGCGCTGTTTGCGCTCGGTGGGAGACTTGCCGTTCAATAGCAAGGGCATTTCCACATTTTCGTAAGATGTCAGCGTGGGAATAAGCGCAAAGAATTGGAACACAAAACCGATGGTTCCCTTGCGCAAGTCTGCACGCTGATTACGATTAAGGTTGGTTGCATCCTGTCCATCGATGATGACCCTGCCAGAAGAGGGTTTATCGAGACAGCCAATGAGCTGCAAAAGCGTAGTCTTGCCGGAACCGGAGGGACCCACCAATGAAGTGAACTCGCCACTGTTAATGGTCAGGCTGACACCGTTCAAAGCGTGTGTTTCCACCTGCCCGATCTTGTACACACGAGTAATGTCTGTTAATTTTGCGACTTCCATGATATTTCTCCTTTATTGTGCGCCGCGAAGAGCTTCAACCGGCTCCATGCGAGATGCCAGCCGCGCAGGGTAAAGCGAAGCAAGCAGGGTAATGACAAATGCAGTGACGATCAGATTGAGAGCCGACTCTAAAGTCAGAGAGGTGTAGATGCGATCATTCAACAGCATATCGCTGCTCATCCCCAGATCGCCAAAATAGATGCCAACCTTTCCAAAGTAAGCCGAAAGCGCCCAACCTGCAAGCGAACCTAATGAAATGCCGAACAAACCCAGCATACTGGCTTCTGCCAGGAAGAGTGCAATAACCTGCCTGCCTTTCATGCCGATGGCAGAAAGCACACCGATCTCACGCATACGTTCAAAGACAGACATCAACAAAGTGTTGACAATGACCGTGGCGGTCACGCCAAGCACGATCAGGTTGATGACAAAGAGGTAGGCATTCGAAAAATCATTGACCAGCACCAGCAGTTGGTTCATCTCGCTCCAGGTCTCGATCTTATAGCCCGAACCTTGAATGGCTGCCTTCACCGCATCCGCCTGTTCGCGGTCCTTCAGTAAAACAAAGATGACACTGGCATGGTTCGTAGCCCCTGAAAAAGCCTGCGCCTTTGCAAGCGGCAGGAACACAATACCCTTGTCATAGGCAGATGTGCCCGTGGTAAAAATTCCGCGTACGATGAATTGCTGTTCATCCACATCACCCTCGGAGGTGTTCACCAACAAGTTGAGCGAATC
>JBAIYF010000119.1:0-2689 GCA_037916115.1 Anaerolineales bacterium | reverse complement strand
GTTCTCTGCGGTTTCGCCCATTGAATCCGTGCCATGCATGGCTTTCATTTTGGGGTTGGGATAGCGCCAACCAAGCGCCGTGTCGTACGCAGTGAGGTTGCCGAAGGAAAAACCCGCCTCAGCTTTCGGAAGCGAATAAGGCGCGCGGCTCATGGATTCAACTCCGCCCGCGATGTACACATCACCTTCCCCGGCTTTGATGGCGCGTGCCGCCATGTTGATGGCATTCAAGCCTGAAGCACACAGACGGTTCACGGTCACGCCACCCACTTCCACGGGCAAACCAGCTAATAAAGCAGCCATGCGCGCTACGTTGCGGTTGTCTTCACCAGCCTGGTTGGCGCATCCTAAAAATACTTCTTCAATCGAAGCAGGGTCAATTTGATTTCGTTCAAGAATGGATTTGATGACATGCGCCGCCATATCATCAGGGCGCACAGAAGAAAGAATCCCCCCCAATGCTCCAATAGGCGTGCGGATGGCATCAACGATCACAACTTCGGTCATGAAATCCTCCAAGGTTTGATAGAGAGATTCTACCACCCATAGAAAGACAACGCTCAACGCCGTCAAATCGAATGAAGATATATTAAATCAGCCACAAAAAGCCGTGACCTTTTACGCTTTTCCATGTGACGCCTGTCACTACTCCCAACCTTCCGGAATCGACATAATAAGTTTGGTAACGAAAGTTGCCTAATTTTGTCTAACTTCTCAAATAATCAAGGAGAACCGATGGCAGCAAAAGGCTGGATCGAAGTCAGCGATACCTATTGCAAAGGCTGTGAACTTTGCATTAGCGCATGTCCACAAAATGTGATGGAACTGGACATGACACACCTTACCCCCAAGGGCTACCACCCCGCGCACACGTTCAAAGACGGCTGCACGGGGTGTGCTATTTGTGCGGTCGTTTGCCCCGATGCGGCAATTACCGTCTATCGTGAAGTGAGCAAGCCTGTCTCCTCAGTAGCTGCGCCTACATAATAAGACATGAAAGAGTCCCAAATCTTTCTTCTTTCACCTCTTATCTCATTTACACAACCAACCGTAATGGAGAACTAAATGCCAAAAGAACTATGGAAAGGCAATGAAGCCATAGCTGAAGCCGCAGTGCGCGCAGGGCTGGAAGCGTACTTCGGTTATCCCATCACCCCACAAACAGAGATCCTTGAATACCTCTCACGCCGCATGCCCGAACTCGGACGCGCCTTTGTCCAAGCCGAATCCGAACTTGGCGCGATCAACATGGTCTACGGTGCAGCATGCACGGGTGTGCGTGTCATGTCATCCTCCTCATCACCGGGCGTGAGCCTGATGATGGAAGGGCTCTCTTATATTGCAGGGACGGAGATCCCCGCCGTACTCGTCAACGTCATGCGCGGCGGACCCGGGCTTGGAAACATTGCCCCAGCCCAAAGCGATTACAACCAAGCCGTTCGCGGCGGCGGACATGGTGACTATCCACGCATCGTGCTGGCACCCGCCTCCGTGCAGGAAGCCATTGACCTGATGGCTCTTTCCTTTGACCTCGCCGAAAAATACCGCATGATCACCATGATGATCCTCGACGGCTCCGTTGGTCAGATGATGGAACCCGCCGAAATGCCCGAACTCCTCGAACCCAAACGCAGGAACTTCGACTGGGCCACCAATGGCGCCATGAACCGTGAACGACGCATTTTGTCATCCATTTATCTAAATCCGTTGGACGAAGAAAAGACCAACCTGCGCATGCTCAAAAATTGGCACAATGTCAAAGCGAATGAAGTGCGCTATAAAGAATATTTTCTTGACGATGCAAAATTTGTAATCGTCGGCTTTGGCACGGCAGGGCGGGTTGCGCTCTCGGCTGTTCGTGAGGCACGAGCACAGGGCATCAAGGTCGGGCTCTTAAGACCGATCACTGTCAGCCCGTTCCCGTATGAAGCGCTGGAGCAACTCATCCCGCAGACCGAGGCGTTCTTAGTCACCGAAATGAATATGGGGCAGATGCTCGATGATGTCCTCCTCACTATTCGCGGGCGAGTCCCCGTCGAATTTTATGGACGTCCCGGCGGCGTGGTTCCCTTCCACGATGAAATTCTGGATGAAATTCACCGCCTCGCTTCTGGATCTTTGACTGTTCAGACCGATCCAAGAGAATCCTGGCTGACAAGGATGACCGCATAATGGCTACCCCAAATAATCTCGTTTACGAAAGACCCGAAGCCTTCACCGAAATGCCCACCCACTACTGCCCTGGCTGCACCCACGGCGTGGCACACAGACTGGTGGCGGAAGTGCTCGAAGAAATGGACGTTGTGAATAAAACCATTGGTGTCGCGCCTGTAGGCTGCGCCGTCTTCGCGTACAACTACTTCAATACAGATTTCGTCGAAGCCCCGCACGGACGTGCCCCTGCCATGGCAACCGGAGTGAAACGCGTACTGTCTGACCGCGTCGTGTTCACCTATCAAGGCGATGGCGACCTCGCATCAATTGGCATGGGTGAAATCGTTCATGCCGCTGCACGCGGAGAGAACATTACGGTCATCTTCATCAACAATGCCAACTATGGCATGACGGGTGGACAGATGGCACCCACCACACTTCCCGGCATGAAGACCACTTCTTCCCCCGGCGGGCGCGACGTGGAAACACAAGGTTATCCCATCAAAGTATCTGAAATGCTTTCCACACTTGAGGG
>JBAIYF010000118.1:0-3502 GCA_037916115.1 Anaerolineales bacterium | reverse complement strand
TTTATTTAGAACAGCGCAATTTTTCCTGTAGCGAACAGGCACAGGAAACCAAGCAGACAAGTGACCATCATCAACAGGAATGACAGCACAAAGCGCTGCATGGACGTCATGCCGAGGAATTTTTTGGGGCGCGAACGGGTGCGTGCAACCGGCGCGGAAGATGCGGTCTCATCATACCCGCTGCTCGAATTGTCATCCGTAAAATCGCCGTATTGGAATTCGGATTGCGGATCGTCATTGTATTGTTTTGAAGCGTCGTTTCGAAGATCGTCAAACATGAGCTACCTCAATTTTTTTACGAGTATATCACGCAGCAGGACGCAGACTCACATCCCCAAAGCGGATAATCATGGATTTGCCATGCTCATCTTTCAGACGCAGGCTGCCGTCTGGTTCCAATCCGTCCAAAATGCCGTGCTCAGGGTCACCCATTCCGGTGTGGATCTGCACCATTTCCCCTTGAAACGCCAGGCATTCCTGCCAGGTTCTTATGAACGCATCGGTGCCGAGGGTTTCGCGCCGTTGTACTAATGCGCCAAGCACATTGGCAATGAACTCCTCACGCTGTGGAGTGCTGCCAAGCTGGTGTTCGAGGCTGGTGGCGGGAAACTTAAGCGTCTCGTCTGGAGGTACAGCCGATGTGCTCACATTGATGCCCATGCCGATCACGAGTGAATCGGCTTCTGTGCCTGCCCAGACGGTTTCCACCAGCACGCCCGCCGCTTTTTTACCATCTATAAGCACATCATTGGGCCACTTGATCTTGGGAGACAGACCCAGTTTCAGACAGGCATCTGCTATGGAGAGGGCTGCCAGACCCACGGTCCGCGAGAGATGCGGGCGCATGGGCGCGGTGGGGCGTAGGATGAGACTCATCGCAATGGCGCTGCCTTTGGGGGTGAACCATTTTCGGTCCAGCCGCCCGCGCCCTTGCGTCTGTTCATCTGCAACAACGAGCGAGAAATCTTTTGCGCCTGCGGCTGCCCATGCGAGGGCTTCATCGTTGGTGGAGCCGATGGAATCAAAAAAACGCAATCCGCCGAGATTTAATTTTGCGAGTTGTTTTTTGAGGGAGGATTCGTTCATAAAAATAAAAGACCTGACAGGTTTCAAAAACCTGTCAGGTCTTTGTAATTACTGAACAATGTCGTATGGGTTGATGTTCGAGCCGCCAACGCGGATCTCGAAGTGCAGGTGGGCACCGAAGGAGTTACCGGTGTTGCCTGCCAGCCCAATGACGGCACCCTGCCCAACGGTCTGGCATTGGGTGACGAAGATGGTGCTCAAGTGGGCATAGACGGTGACGTAGCCGTTGCCGTGGTCGATCTGCACTACGTTACCGTAGCCGTAGTTCCAGCCGCCAGCCGCCATGGTGACCACGCCCGTGCCCGCGGCGTATACATTGGCGCCTTCGGGCGCGCTGATGTCGATGCCGAGGTGACCGGGTCCGTAGGCATTGCCAGAGAGAGAGTGGTCATCTGCGGGCCAGCCGAAGCCGCTTGCTACAGGTCCGCCGCCGCAGGTGTTGGAGGCATTGCCGCCGCCTGTGCCCGTGTTGGCACCGCGTGCCGCGGTTTGCAGGTCTGCCGACCAATTGCGCAATTCTCGCGAACCGCCGGGGATAAAGATGACTGTGCCGGGTTCCACTTTGGGGTCAGTCAAGTCGATCTGATTGCCGGGGAAGTCAATAATATCCTGCGCTTCGGCAAAGTGATCTTTGGCGACGCTTTCAAATGTGTCGTTGTCTTTCCACGTGTAATAAAGACCGTCAACCGGCGGTATGGTCAATTCCATGCCGGGGCGCAAGCTGTGCGGATTATCGTCCAGCTGTTCGTTGACGTAGAGGATGGTTTCGGATTTGACCTTGAAATCTTCGGCAATGACGTACATCGAATCGCCGCGCACTACACGATAGACAGTGGGTTCATAACGCGGTCGTTCAGGGATGTTGGTCTTGACCTGCAATTTGCGGAGGATGGTGGGGAAGATGCCTGCGCTTCCATCCACAACTGCGGCTGGGTCGGTCACCACAGTCACATTGCCGTCTGATGCTGTTTCTTCCGTTGCCGCTGGGGCAACGGAGACGATCACCGGGGGCAGGGTGCTCTTGTAATACAAGGTTCCGCTCAGCAGGCTGACGACCAGCAGACCAGTAATCCCCCAACTGATCACAGTGAAGCGGTCGGTTTTCTTTTCTTTGTTATCCTGGCGTGGAGCGGTCTTTGGCTCTTCTGCCGCCGAAATACCCTGCGGTTGTTCAGCAGATGGTTTTCGTGAAGGGAAAATATTTTTTATTCGTTCAAGAAGGTTCATTTTATTTCAGTAAAGACTTGCAATATCCGGGTTAGGCGTCTTTTGTAAGATTTTCCAAGAATTCAATATTGTTTTTCGATTTTTCCAGCCGGGTCAAAATGGCTTCTGTGGCAACGGATGGATCCATGCCGGCGCCTGCGGGCTGCGGGGAGGTCATCTGCACGAACATGCGGCGGAGCAGCCAGACGCGCTGGAGCAGGTCGGGTCCGAGCAACAGGTCTTCGCGGCGGGTGGACGAGCGTTCGAGGTCCACGGCGGGGAAGGTACGGCGCTCTTGCAGTTTGCGCGAGAGATGCAATTCCATATTACCGGTGCCTTTGAACTCTTCGTAAACCACATCATCAAGGCGGGAACCGGTGTCGACGAGACAGGTGGCAATGATGGTCAGTGACCCGCCTTCTTCCACGTTACGAGCCGCACCGAAGAAGCGTTTGGGCGGGTACAGCGCGGAGGGGTCCATACCGCCGGAAAGGGTGCGCCCGGAGGGGTTGACGGTCAGGTTATAGGCGCGGGCGAGGCGGGTGATCGAGTCCATTAAGATTACCACGTGACGTCCGATCTCCACCAATCTCTTAGCGCGGTCTAAGGCAAGTTCCGCCGTGCGGACGTGCGAGGTGACCGGCTCATCGAAGGTGGAGGCAACCACTTCGGCTTCCACCGAGCGGTCCATATCGGTCACTTCTTCAGGGCGTTCGCCGATCAGGGCGATAATTAAGTGAACGTCGGGATATTTTGTTGAGATTGAATTGGCAATTTGTTTGAGGATTGTGGTTTTCCCCGTCTTCGGCGGCGAAACGATCAAGCCGCGCTGTCCTCTACCAATGGGTGCGATCAGATTAATTAAACGAGGGGCTAAAGTCTTTGGGTCGGTTTCAAGGTCAAAACGTTTATCAGGGAATATGGGAGTCAGGTTTTCAAAAACAGGTCTGCGGATGGCTTCTTCGGGGTCGAGCCCGTTGATCGATTCCACTTTGAGAAGACCGAAATGTCTTTCACTTTCACGCGGGGGGCGTACCTGACCGATAACGAGGTCACCTGCACGAAGGTCATACCGCCTCAATTGTGCCTGTGAGACGTACACATCCTGGTCGCTGTTTCGATAATTGGTGGGACGCAGGAAGCCGATGCCTTCATTGAGGATCTCCAGCACGCCGCCGCGCAGTTCGATGCCTTCCTTCTGCGCCTCCGC
>JBAIYF010000117.1:0-2339 GCA_037916115.1 Anaerolineales bacterium | reverse complement strand
CAAGGTAAGTCATGGTCACAAAATAATGACGAAGATCATGGATGCGGACAAGGTTTCGATCGACACCAGCTTCTGTGATTCGACCTTGAATGCCGCGTTCTGGGTCTCCTTTGATAGCGGTCCACATGCCGCTGGCAGTAATGGGACGTATCTTTTTGCTGGCGCGAATATCATGGCGCAAAAATACAGGCTGTGATTTCAATGGCATGCGTGTATTGGGTTCAATGGATGCGCAGGCACGATGATATTCACGCAATGCATCAATGGAACGCTGCGAAAAACGCACCACGGCTTGTTTGTCGCCTTTGCCGATGATGATGGCGCGTAATTCCATCCAATCAATATCACCGCGCTTCAGAGCACAGGCTTCAGAGATGCGCAGACCTGTATCTGCCAGGGTTAGCACAAACGCACGGTCACGCAGCGCGGAAAGGTCGCCAGAAAGCCCGCTGCAGTAATTGATGACCTTTTCCACAGCCTCGCGGTCAAAATTGACCATGCGTTTGCCCGGCTTGCGCGAGAAGCGGATCAGGCGCTGGATTTCCGCCAGATCGCTCGAACGGTGGAAGGTGTACAGCCCAACGACCGCAGAACGCCAAATCTGTTTTGTGGAAGGGGAATAGTCCTTGATGGCGGTGATAAATTTCTCGAATGTTTCCGCGTTGAGCGGCGCATCTGCACCAACAATGGACGTGAAGCGATCTAATGCATACTGATATGTATCGATCGTGTTCTTGGACAGGTCCAACGTGTTCAAATAGTGGCTGATCTGCTCTTGAAGGGTCATTTTTCTCTCGTATTTATCATAGCGTATAATACTAATTATATTCAATCATAACTAGATTGTCAAGAACTCTTTCGCTGATACCTCCCCCGCTGTATGAAAATTCGGAATGATGAGTGCAGAATGCAAAATGAAAAACGAAGGGCGAAAGTGCCGCACTCAATTCATCCTTCCTAATTCTGCCTTCTGAATTGCCCTTCCTCCCCTCCCCCAAATTGACACGCCCTTTTCCTTGAAGATTTGACCGTTCCCCTCTATACTCAGACAAATCGTCGTTCAAAACAATAGCGAGGGACTATGCCGACAGATCTGCCGAAAACGACCATCCGCATTATCACCGCCTTGCTCAAGCACCAGGCGACCTTGATCCTTGGGGAAAGCGCCTCCAAAGCCCTGGCGGATACGCTCATTGACGAAGACATCCAAAAACGGCTGGACGATTGGCTTGAAGCCGACCAGACTGCCAGACAACTGCTCGAAGCCGCCGAGCAGGCTCACATCTATGTGCAAGATGCAGAGAACTGCCCTGATAAAGATTTACGTCAGGCATTCCATGACATGCGTTTTGACAACCTCCCATCCGTTCAAGCGGCGTTGACCGAATTTCCGCAGGCTCTGGATGACAAAAAACTGCGCGGCTTGTTAGAGCAAGCATTCACCCGTGACCTCCCAAATCTCACACCCGCACAACACAAAGAAGGCGCGCGGATTTACACCGATGCCCTCCTGCGCTCCGTCGGCATGCTGGGAAAATTCGCCTCCCCCATCCTCATCCAAACGGTGCTGGATCTAAAAAAGGGACAGCATTCACAAGACGAAAAACTGGACAAGATCATTTCCATCCTTCAAACATGGGGCAGGGATGATAAAGCCGCCCCCTCCCCTATCGTGACCAAACCCGGTGACCTGCCTCCCGGTTCGTATTTGCCTATTCAACCCAACCCATACTTCACCGGGCGCGTGGATGAACTCGCCGAACTCGCAAATCTAGTTGAAGAAAAAGATGACGTGGTCATCAACCAGCGCGCGCTCGTCGGCATGGGCGGACTTGGCAAGACTCAGCTTGCCGTGCAATTCGCATGGGAGCACGGACACAAATTCACCGGTGTGCATTGGGTCAGCGCCGTCAAAGCGGACGAAGTTGACTCCTCCATTGCGCTATGTGGACAGCACATGGGCTTGGACTTGCCGCAGGATGTAAAAGCGGGTGCCATCGCCACCATCAACGCCTGGAAAGCCAGCGGACCGCGCCTTGTGATTCTCGATAACCTCGAAGACCAGCGCATCGCCGCGGACTTGCTTGCGGAACTACGTCACAGCCACATCCGCATTTTGGTCACCACCCGCCAGCACGATTGGAAGCAGTTCAATCTCAAGGAAGTGAAACTGCCCGTTTTCACTGAAGCGGAAAGCCTCGCCTTTTTACGCCGCCACCTCGACCAAGCCAGCGCTAGTGACGCCGACCTGACCAACCTGCATCACAAACTGGGTGGCTTACCCTTGCCCCTTGACCTCGCCGCCGCCTACATTTTGCGTGTGGGTGTGAGCGTGCCCG
>JBAIYF010000116.1:0-2196 GCA_037916115.1 Anaerolineales bacterium | reverse complement strand
AACGGGGGAACGTAGATTTATTGGCTGGTCAATTCTTTTAGGTGGACTTACCGTTCTAAGTCATCCAGAAGCGGGTGTGCATGCAGCAGCAACATGTATCCTTGTTTGGATATTTTGCGGGCGCTCTTTGCGTTCATTTTTATCGGCTTGTTGGGTTGGTGTGGGGGTGTTACTTTTTACCTCTCCGTGGTGGGGAACCTTGCTTGTTTATCATGGATGGGCGCCATTTCTTTCGGCGTTACGTACGGGTTCACTTAGCAACTCGTTTTGGGTGTCGTTTTTGCAATTTTTGTCGGGAGATGGAGTTGTGCCGGTCTTGCTGGTATTGCGTGTGCTTGGACTGGTGTGGGGCATTTGGAGAAAACAGTTTTTTCTTATCGTCTGGGTGATCGCGCCGTACTTGGTGGCAGCGCGCAGTGCTCAAAATATTGCAGTGTATCCCATGACAATTTTGACCGTTGCGGTGTTTTCAGAAGTCTTTTTGTACATTCTGGCAAGGTTTCGAAGTTCGAAACTACAGTTGGAAGAGCTATACAAGCATACTGCCTATAATGTTTCAATTTTTATTCTTTTGATTGTGTTGTTCGTTGACTCGGGGTTGTATGGCTTTCGACTGGTGGGAAACAGTTTGCAAAGGTCTGATTTGCAAGTCATGGAGTGGGTATCTTCCAACACCCCGGTAGATGCATCTGTTTTATCTCTGACGGGCATTGTTTATCCTGAAATTGACCCCTTTGTTGAATGGCTTCCTGCACTTACAGGTCGATACAGCCCGGTTACCATTCAAGGATTAGAATGGACGTTGGGTGATCAATTCTTTCGGCGTTACAAAGAACTTGCCCAACTTCAGTCTTGTGCATCCGAGGTGTGCGTGTCTGATTGGTCGCAGCAAACAGGCTTGAGGTTTGACTATGTATTGATTCGGGGTACCGATACGGCAGAAGCATTGTTTCACTCCTTTCAGGACTCTGATGCATATCAACAGGTTTACGAGAGCGAAGATGTAGCTGTGTTTAAACGCCTCTCAAAATAAATCCCCCGATAGTTTCGGGGGATGGAGTTACTTGGTGAATTTCTTTTGCCATTCGAATAACTTGTTAAGTGCCTCTATCGGCGAAAGCGCATTGACATCGATTCCCTTCAACTCATCCAACAGCGGATTTGTCTCCGGGAAGAGCGCAACCTGCTGCGCTGCCTGCGGGTTGATCTTTACTCCGCGCGCCGCCGATTTTTCCAACTCCGTCATGATCTCGTTGGCACGCCCAATGACCGGTGCAGGCAAGCCAGCCAGTTGCGCCACATGGATGCCATACGATTTATCCGCGCCGCCTGCGATGATCTTGTGCAGGAAAACAACCTTGCCGTCCGCTTCGCTGACCGCCACGTTGTAATTGCGCACGCCGGGCAGCAACTCTGCAAGTTGCGTCAACTCATGATAGTGGGTTGCAAACAAAGTCTTCGCCCGTAGTTGCGGATGATTGTGAATGTACTCAATGATGCCCCATGCAATCGACAAGCCGTCATACGTCGACGTGCCGCGCCCGATCTCATCCAGGATCAGCAGGCTTCTCGATGTGGCATGATGCAGAATATTCGCCGCTTCCACCATCTCCACCATGAACGTCGATTGCCCGGCGTGGATTTCATCCTGGGCGCCGATGCGGGTGAAGATGCGGTCTACTAAACCGATATTCGCTGAAGCAGCAGGTACGAAAGATCCCATTTGCGCCATCAGCACGATCAACGCAGTCTGCCGCAGATACGTGGACTTACCGCTCATGTTCGGACCGGTAATGACCCGCACGATCTCGCCTTTTTCAAACAGGATGTCATTGGGGATGTAGCGGTCAGACTTCAATAACTGCTCAACGACCGGATGCCGCCCCTCATGGATCTCCAACTCGCTTCCTTCGTGGACCTGCGGCTTGGCGTACCCATTCAAAGCTGCGACTTCGCCGAGAGCGGATAGTACATCCAGCTCGGCAATGGCTCGCGCTGTAGCAAGAATTTTACTGGCAGACTTTGCCAGTTCGGCACAGACTTCTTTGAACAGCCTTGTCTCAATTTCCTTGATGCGCTCTTCGGCGTTCAAGACCAGCGTTTCGTATTCTTTCATCTCCGGCGTGATGAACCGCTCGGCATTGACCAACGTCTGCTTGCGGATGTAATGCTCTGGCGCTTTATCTGCTGCGCCGC
>JBAIYF010000115.1:0-3735 GCA_037916115.1 Anaerolineales bacterium | reverse complement strand
GCTTGCATGTCTTCGAGCTTGCGACCGGAGAGGCGACCGTAATCATCGTCGCTGGTCACGCGGAAGTAGACATCGCCATTCTCTGCGGCGTAGGCGTGACCTTTTTGGATCAGCCCTTCGATGAATTGAATGATGAGCGGCATGGTCTTGTTAACCTGCGGGTTGGAGGTGGCAGGCAGCACGTTGAGGCTTTGCAGGTCGGCGGCGTAATCGGCGATGTAACGCGCCGAAAGTTTAAGTGGGTCTTCGCCGAGCTGATTGGCGCGGTTAATGATCTTATCGTCCACGTCGGTGTAGTTCATCACGTGCTTGACGTCGTATCCGCGATATTCGAGATAGCGGCGGACGATGTCGAAGACAATGGCAGACATGGCATGCCCGACGTGCGCGTCGTTATAGACTGTGACACCACAGACATACATTTTGACTTTGCCGGGTTCGAGGGTCTGGAATTCTTCGGTTTTGCGGGTGAGGGTGTTGTAGATTTTCAGCATGAGTTCTCTTCAGAGGTATAAAAGATGCAGATGTTCAAATGTTGGATGAGCGCTGGTTATTTTATCCTACCTTGGGGATTAAAACAAAAACAGGACGCCTCTCGACGCCCTGTTCACTGGCTACTGATTACTGGTCACTGCTTACTTGCTCTTACTCTTCTTCCCGTTCTCTTCTTCCACACGACCAAAGATCATACGACCAGCGGCGGTTTGCAGAACTTTGGTGATGTTCACATCCATGTATTCGCCGATGTACTCGCGTCCGTTCTCGACCACAACCATGGTGCCATCGTCCATGTAGCCCACGCCCTGACCGTGTTCCTTGCCTTCCTGCATGATGTTGATGCGCAGGGCTTCACCCGGCAGAACCACCGATTTGACCGCGTTGGCAAGTTCGTTGATGTTGAGCACCGTCACACCTTGCAGTTCTGCCACGCGGTTGAGGTTGTAATCGTTGGTGAGGATGGGGCTCTTGAGCTGTTTGCCGAGAACCACCAGTTTATCGTCCACTTCGCGCACGCCGTCCACGTTGATATCCGAGATACGGACTAGAACATTGGGCAGTTTTTGCAGTTCGGCGAGCACTTCCATGCCGCGCCGCCCACGCTGACGGCGCATGCCGTCGGGAGAGTCGGCGATGTATTGCAGTTCGTTCAACACGAAGCGCGGAATAAGCAGGGTGCCGGGCAGGAATCCGGTCTTGGCAATATCTCCCACTCGCCCGTCAATGATGACGCTGGTATCGAGCAGGATGTTGCGGTTGAGGTTGGTCCACGAGGAAGAGCCGCCACCTTCGCCACGCCCGCTCAGGGCACTGAGCAGCCCCATAATATCGCCCTGACGCATGACGAATAATGAAACACCAAAGTACGAAAAGACGAGGACGCCAATGAAAGGCAGAATCTGGCTGAATGGCTGGGGCAGCATGGAGAGCGGAAATGCCAGAAGCGCAGCAATAAGCAGACCCACGATCAAACCAGTCAATCCGGCGAATAGGCTTTCAGCGGTCATACGCCCCAACATGGCACGGATGGCGCGTGCGGGACGAGTGGTTAAGTATGGTGTGAGAATTAAGCCCACCAAAGCGCCGACCAGGCTGAAAATAAGTGTGGTGCGAACTGCGTCTTCCGGAGTGTATTGCGAAATCTCAAAGCCCCAAAATCCCCCAGACACTCCCAGCACGATCATTCCAATGATACGAAGAATAAATTCAAAACTCATAATAACTCCTGAAAAAAAAGAAAATAAGTGCAAAACGATAATAGCATGGAGAGTACTTTGCGTCAATTACAATTTCAATGTAAGAAACCCACCTTGCAGGCATCTGAGAAAAGGGCGAAAACCAACCTGCCCCTTTTTCCAGTTGCTTCTTTTCACCGAAGGTCTTAAAGTTACCACACTTAAATTCGGACAATAACAGGGACTATCGCTCAAAACAGGAGATTACCTATGCACGGATACGGCTGGTTCATGGCCATGCGTCAGGGCGACGAAAAGCCCAAAGTAACAAGAGAATTATTGCTGCGTGTGCTGGCGTATGCCAAACCGTATTGGTGGCACATTGCGGGCATGTTGATTACGATTCTGCTCAGCACGGGCTTATCCCTGCTGACCCCGCTCATCTTCCGCAATATGATCGACGTGGTGCTGCCCGCCAAAGACACCCAGCAGCTTATCTGGCTGGGACTGGCGCTGCTCTTCATCCCGGCGCTCAACGGCGGCATCAGCGTCATTCAACGGCGGCTCAACTCCACCGTGGGCGAAGGCGTGATCTACGACCTGGGCTCGTCTCTGTTCTCTCGCCTGCAACGCATGTCGTTGCGTTTCTTCACCAACACCAAGACCGGCGAACTCATGTCGCGCCTCAACAGCGACGTGGTCGGCGCGCAGAACGCTATCAGCAATACCATTGTCAACATCGTCACCAACCTCATTCAAACCATTGCACTCTTCTCTGTAATGATCTCACTCGAGTGGCGGCTTACGATCATCAGCGTGCTCATCCTGCCGTTTTTCATTATCACCGCCCAGCGGCTTGGGACTGTCCTGCGTGATATTGCCCGCGAAGCCATGGACATCAACGCACAGATGAACGCTCACATGAACGAGACTCTCAATATTGGCGGAGCGCTGCTCGTCAAACTCTTTGGGCGTACTCGCGAAGAAGAAAACCGCTTCCGTGAACGCGCCGCAAACGTGCGCGACATTGGTATTCGGCGTGCGGTCATCGGCTCGTCGTTCTTCGTCATCTTTGGACTGGTCACCGCGGTGGGCACGGCGTTGGTCTACGGCTTGGGCGGCTACTTCGTCATTACTGATGTTTTCACCGTCGGCACCATCGTCGCCTTCGGCTCGTATCTCGGTCAACTCTATGGCTCGTTGCAAGGCCTCGTGAGCGCGCCAGTGGACTTCTCCACCAGCATGGTCAGCTTCGAGCGCGTCTTCGAGGTCATTGACCTGCCGCACGACATTGCCGAAAAAGATAACGCCGTTGAGCTGAAAGATGTAAAAGGCGAACTACAATTCGATAACGTCACCTTCAACTACAAAGTGGACGAGTCGATTTTGCTCAAAGATGTCAAACGCTATGGCAGCATGGATAACGTCAAAGCCGTTATCAGCGGAGGCAATGGTGACGCATCAATGATCAAGCGTCGGGTGGAAAGAGCCGCTTCAGACTCCGCCGAGCCTGATTCAACTTCTCAAGCCCGGGAAGTCGCCCTCGAGGGAATCTCCTTTACTGCCCGTCCCGGACAGTTGATTGCCCTTGTCGGTCCTTCTGGCGCAGGCAAGACCACCATCACTTATCTCATCCCGCGTCTTTACGACCCCACAGATGGCATCATCCGCATCGACGGACACAACCTCAAAGATGTCACGCTTGAGTCGTTGTCACATTCGATTGGCATGGTCACGCAAGAGACCTATCTCTTCCACGACTCCATCCGCACCAACCTGACCTACGCCAAGCCCGAAGCGACCCAAGAAGAAATTGAGTCCGCTGCCAAAGCTGCCAACATTCACAACTTCATCATGGACCTGCCCGAAGGCTACGACACCATCGTCGGCGAACGCGGATACAGACTGAGCGGCGGCGAGAAGCAGCGCATTGCCTTGGCGCGTGTCATTCTCAAAAATCCGCGCATTCTTGTTTTGGATGAAGCCACCAGCTCACTTGATAGTGAATCCGAAGCACTGATCCAAGATGCGTTGAAACGCGTCATGGCAGGACGTACCAGCA
>JBAIYF010000114.1:0-9612 GCA_037916115.1 Anaerolineales bacterium | reverse complement strand
CGCGCGGCTTTGCGTCCGATCTCCACCGCAAAGTTCGTACCGCGATCCCACGGGTAGACCTGACTCATCGAAGCGAAATACAAACCATCTATCGGCGTTTGAATGGCAGGGACGTTTTTGGAATGTCCCACCAACGGCACGGGTTGGGCATAATTGGTTTTATGAACCCAAACTTTCTTAACCCAATCACGCTTGAATTCCGGGTTGAACTTTTCAAATGCCGGAATAAATCTCTCCAGCAATTGCTCATCGGTCATCTCGAAATATTCATGACCCAACTCAAGGTAATCACCGGCGTACACAATATGGTCACCGCCGAAATGTTCCTTGGAAACAAAGTTCGTATGCTCCACCAGCGCGAGGAAAGGATACCCCTCATCCTTCGGCACGTTGAACCAGTAATAGCCTTCCTTCGAAAGCGAGTGCTTGAGCGAGAGCGTCATCACCACCGCACCCATCGACTTCAATTCGAGCAAGCCCTTCAAATAGGATTCGGGCAATTCCGGGCATAACTTCGCCATCAAACTCGGAGACGTGGTGACAAGGACTTTGTCAAAAGATTCCCCGTCCACGCTCAGGCTACCCGACTCTTGATCCTTCTTAATTGACTTGATACTCACCCCAAGCCGAATCTGCACTCCCAACTCCCGCAATTTGTCAGCGAACAGGTCCGCAAATTTTTGAAAGCCGCCTTCAAACGTACCGAGTCTGGTCGTGCGGGCATGCATGCGCGCCCACAGCCACGCCATGTTGACATCTTTGTAATACGAAGCGAACTTGCCAATGAGCAAAGGCTGCCACATCTGTTCGTAGACTTGCCTGCCCGCGTATTTCAACATCCATTCATGAGCAGTCACTTTTTCGAGCGCTTGCCAGTTCTTGGTGATGCGGAGAAACAATCCGACGAAGCCAAAGCGAATTTTATTGAGACCAAACCCCAGTCCGGGAAAACGAAGCGCATTGAGAATCGAATCGAAGGGATACCACTTGTTCTTGTAGAACATCACCGTCAACGGGCGCGGAAAGATGACCTTATCCTCCAACCCCAATTCACGGATCAGCCCGAGCATTTCGCTATCAGACTGGAACCAGTGGTGATAGAACTTTTCCACCGACCACTCCCAATGCGGTTCTTTGAACCCGCTGGCAAGACCACCCGCATAATTCGCGGCTTCAAAAATGGTAACGTCGTGACCGGCTTTTTTTAGATCCCATGCGGCTGCCATGCCCGCGTAACCCGCTCCAAGAATTGCAATTTTCAAAAGAGTTCTCCAGATTTAGTTTGTTCTTTTTTCCAGCATCTCTGCAAGGACTTTGAGCTTGCCCCAGCGCTTGCGCACAACGTAGATCATGGCAAGGGTTTGCATCCAGACCAGTTCACTGTTAGGGAGTTGAACAGCTTCTTCGAAAACCTTTACGGCTTCTTCATCTGTCTTCTTGATGCGAACATATTCATCTGCCAAATGCCTGATATTTGCAATATGTTTTTCGTATTCAGCTTTTGCGCTCACGTTCTGCGCCGAATCCAGCCGTTGGATGACGTTCTGCATCACCTGGTCGAGTTCATGTTCACTGAATGGTTTGAGGAGATGGTCTTGAATACCCACCGAACGGGCAAGCTCAAAGATCTCCGGATTTTTTTCAGAAGTGACCAAAATGCAGGCAACATGGGGATTTTCCTGCACAACTTGTTTATAGGCCGCCATGCCCTGTGAACGCGAGATGTTCATATCAAGCAGGATGATATCCGGCTTGTGCTGCCGCGCCATTTCGATGATTTGAGTCGCATCGAGTGCAATGGCAACAACTTCAACACCTCTAACTGAAGAAAGCATCACACGGGTATTACGACGAGTTTCCTGAGTGGTATCTGCAATGAGAACTCTTTTTTTCCTGGGCTGCGGCTGCATGGCGTCCTGCCTTTGTCAGGGATGGCTTGTAACGTTGACTAAGTATAACCCGAGGCGGACGTTCTCAAACGCCTGCCTGAAACTCGCGTAAATTATTTATCCCCGTCCGTTGTCTCAGCTTCCACCCGCAGAGTGTCGCTCCACTTGATACCTTCACGTGCCAGGTAGTACGCCCCTAATGCGGTGATGGGAACCCACAATGCCACATGCAAGACGAGAGTGTACCCTGCTGCTGTCGCCTGGTCCACGCCATAGGCGGTGAGCACTGCAATGCCGGGTGCGTCGAACGTGCCGATATACCCAGGTGCAGATGGGATGGTGGTGGCAAGGTTGACAATGCCGTTCATCAGCATCAGCGCAAAGAAAGAGACGGTGAAATCGAAGGCATGCATTACCAGCCAGTATTTGGCGGTTTCCAACAGCCAGATGATGACCGAAGTAAAGAAGACCATCAACACATTGAACGGCGAACGCAGGGAAGCAAGACCATCGAGAAACTTGTGAAGAACGGAGAGAATTTTCTCATGCAGGCGCTGTGGTGTCAGACGTTCCACCATCCATGTGCCGATCTTGATGCTGGTCTGTGGGAACATAGCCGCCAGCAAAAACACAAGCAGGGCGCCGAGAAACACGCCGGTTCCGATCACTGCCACCTGCTGAATGTTGCCTACAAAGCCCGAAGCGCCCGTGAGTTTTGCCAGCTCGGTCAAATTAACGAAGACGAACGCCAGCATCACGACACCATCAAAAATGCGCTCCACAATAATTGTCGCAAGCGAGGCGGAAACAGGAACCCCCTCCTTGCGCTTCAATATGACGGCGCGCAACACCTCCCCGGCACGGGCGGGATAGATGTTGTTTCCCATATACCCGATGGTGGTGATGGGGAACATAGTTTTGGTGGGGATGCGTTTGATCGGTCCTAACAGGTAATGCCAGCGCCACGCCCGGACCCACACCCCAATGAAATACACCCCAATTGCCGGAAGCAGCCAGATGTAATTCGCCTTTTGCATTGCGCCCCAAAAATCGCCGAGGTGAAGTCCGCGCAGGGCGAGCCACAAAAACAGGATGCTGATCAGCACCCCAAGCCAGAATTGCCATTTCTTCATTTGCATAGTGGGGCGATTGTACCAAAGGAAGCCTTCAGGTTGTATTCGGAAGAATCAAAGTAAAATCGCGCTTATGAAAAAACACATTCCCTCTGTCATCGATTATGTCCTTATTATCACATCCAGCCTGATCCAGGCAATTAGCCTGCGTTTGTTCTTTATCCCTGCAAACCTCGCTTCGGGAGGGGTGAGCGGCATTGCCCAGTTGATCAATCACATCACCAGTTGGCCCATAGGTTTGATGGTGTTCATCGGCAATGTACCCTTGTTTCTACTAGGCTGGCGTTTTTTGGGCGGTTACAAGTTTGCAGCACGCACTGCGGTTGCCATCTTCACGTATTCCCTATTCACCGACTTGTTGGTGAAGATTCCCCTCTTCAACTATTATGCGGACATTCTCATTAAAGATTTGCAGGGCGATATCTTTCTAAACTCGCTGTATGGCGCCATCATTAGTGGAGTGGGCTACGGCATGGTCTACCGCGCGCGCGGCACCAGCGGCGGCTCGGATATCCTTGCACGCATCCTAAACAACTGGCGCGGCATTTCCATGACCCAAAGTTACATGATCGTGGATACGCTGGTGATCCTCTCAGCGGGTTTCGTCTTTGGCTGGAAAGAAGCTCTATACGCCTTGATCGCATTGTATGCCAGCGGCTTGGTGGCAGAGACGGTGCTCGAAGGCGGCGGCACTGTCCGCTCGGCAATGATCATGACCTCAAAATCAGAGGAAATTTCCAACCGCGTGATCGATGAGTTGCAGCGCGGCATCACCTATCTTGAAGGGCGCGGAGGGTACACCGGCAATTCACGTCCCGTTCTGTACTGTGTGATCAACCGTTCTGAAGTGGCTTCGCTCAAAGCCATTGTCCATGAATCAGACCCGGAAGCGTTCATGGTCATTGGTATGGCACATGAAGCCTTGGGCGAAGGGTTTAAGCCACTAAAGGAAAGATAACGGCGTTTGCTACTCTCCGCCAAAAACAAAGAGATCGCCGATGGACTGACGGTTGAAATTAAGGCGGACCGAATCAGCAAAGACCTTTGCCACAGAAAGCACGGTCAGCTTTGGATGACGCTTTTCGGCGGGAATATCCACGGTATCGGTGGTGACGATCTCTTTGATCTGTGGAATGGCGGCAAGTTTTTCCAACCCGCCCCGGGTGAAGACCCCGTGCGTACACATTACCAGAATATCCTCCACACCTTCGTCGATTAGCAGGCGGGTCAGTTCGGCGATGGAGCCGCCGGTAGCGATCTCATCATCATAGATGAGTGCCCGTTTGTGTCCCTTCACCTGATTCCCCACCAACCCGCCAATACGCACTTCCGTGTCTGAAACACGCTCCTTGTTTCCAGCGGCAACCGGCAGGTTCAGGCTTTTGGCAAAGCGCGCCGCAGATTTTGCCTGACCCATATCTGGTGAAACAATGATCGTTCCGCTCAGGTCGCGCCCTTCAAGGTATTGCTGGAAGACTGGGCGGCTGCTCAATGGGTCGGTGGGAATACGGAAGAATCCATGCACCTGCGGCGAGTGGAACATGATGCTCATCACATGGGTCGCACCAGAGGTCTTCAGCAAATCGGCAACGAGGCGGGCAGTGATGGAAATGCGCGGCGCATCTTTTTTATCAGAACGCCCAAACGAATAATAGGGGATGATGGCATGGATCTCCGAGGCGGAGGCGTCGCGGGCAATATCGAGCATCATCAGCAGTTCCATCAGGTTGTCGTTCACCGGCGGCGTAAGTGACTGCACAATATACACGCGGCGATAACGCACACTGGCGCCCAGCTGAATATAAAGATTATCGTTGCTAAACTTATTGATCACCGTCTTTTCGAGCGGAATGCCCAACTCGGCGGCAATACTTTGCGCCAGCGGCTTGTTCGAACTTCCACTAAAGATACGGACTTCATCGGCAGGGATCGGACGGGCGGTCATTGAGCTACTCCAGTTTCAAATATAGGTCGATTATGACATACTCAGGGGAGTTATCTTCCCAGTTGCAATATCACTCCAGCGATCAGCATGATCTGCCCCAGATGATAAAGGGCAATATTGTAGATGCGTCCGTTCTGTATTGGCGCCACGAATTTATTCCATGCAAGGATGATATCTGAAAGATAGAAGAGGAATGCGCCGCCCGCAACAAGCAGCGCCGCGCCTGCGTGCCACGTCAGGTCGTTGAGCTTGATTACCGCAGAGAGCAGCATCAACGAAATGACAACGCCGTAGACAAGGATCGGCAGACGCAAACGTCCCTGCCCCTTTTCAAGCACAGTTGTGAGGATGCGGCGGATCACCCTCGCTCCGCTCCAGCCGATGAGGATAGCCAGGATCATGCTCCACGCGGAAAAGTTCGGGAAGGGAATATTGAAGCCGAGAATATAAGCAAGGTGGGCAAACAGAAAGGCAACCAACCCAAAGAGGAAAAAGCGATCAACCGAGAACATCAACAGGATGTCACCCGCCAGAGAAAACAATATCCCAACCCCGAACCAAAACGCGGCTCCCTCCAAGCCGACGGCTGTTACCAACCAGACGAATAAACACACCATGACGGCTGGTTTTGCAACCCATTCCAACTTATGCATCTTTTTATACAACGCAAAAGATTCCAACCCCGCAAAGACCAGTGCAGCGATCAAAAAAAAGTTCATACAGCCTCCACGCGTATCGTACCATGAATGAAGCATTCTCTTTCCATGCTATACTGCGGTCATGGCATCAAAAACTGTTCATCTAAACTGGGATACCGAGTCCAAATTTGTAGTCCATGACCGTGACGGTCATCAACTCCCCATCAATGGCGCAGGGCGCATTGGCGCGTCAGACCTGCTGGTCATGTCGTTGATCGGGTGCTCATCGTATGATGTGGTTGAAATTTTGGGGAAACAGCGCCAGGAACTGAGTCAGCTCAAGGTCACGGCGGAGGCGGTGCAGGACGATGACCCGCCCTGGAAGTTCAGAAAGATCCACATCCATTATCAAGCCATCGGGCACGGAATTGACCCCGAAAAGGTGAAGAAGGCGATCCTGCTGAGCGAAGAAAAATACTGTGCGGTGTATGTCACGCTCAAGGATGTGGTCGAGATCACTCACGATGTGGAAGTGGTGGAAGGATAAACAAAAAAACTCGGAAGATGATCTTCCGAGTTTTTGATTCCATATTCTACGAACCGAACCATTTTGCGCGGCGGCTTGCGCCGAATTCCTTTTTCTCCTCCACCAGTTGCAGCGACGGCTCACTGAACGTGCCAGTTGGCGGACCTGCGAGGAATTCAACCTGCACCATGCCAACCTGTTTCTTGCCGAATTCAATGTAACAGGCGCCGATGCCGCGATATGGGTCTGGCTGACTGCTGTTCTTGAAATCGGCAATGATCTGTGCCGCAACGTTGCGCGCCGCGCCTTCAGCAAACACACCCGCCTTGGGCGTGCCGACACTGGTCACATCGCCAATGGCGTAGACGTTTTCATATTTTGTTTTGAGCGTCTTGGTATCGACGGGGATCCAACCGTCCACGGTCATGCCGCTGGCGGCAACAACATCGGGCACACGGTGTTTGGGAATTCCGAGGAAGAGGTCATAGGGCATTTCATCGCCGTTGTCGAGAGTTACAACGCCACGCTGCGGGTCCAATGCACGGACGAGTCTATCTGCCACATAAGTAATACCCCGTTCCTTGAATGTGGAGAGCAGCGCCTGTGATGTGGCTGGCGAAGGCGGAATGGGCATTCCGAACGGCATGACCAGACTGATGGTGCAGGCATCACGTACGCCTTTTTCGGTCAGGTAATCGTTCAACAAGAGGGCGGCTTCACTCGGCGCAGGCGGACATTTGAACGGAGTCGAGGTCACACCGATGATGGCATTGCCCTTTGTGAAGGTTGGAATCACCTCGCGCAATTTCTCTGCGCCCGCGAAGGAGTAAAACTCATTGCCGCCTTCTGCCAGCCCGGGCGTGTGGTGGATGTCATAATCCGCGCCGAGAGCAATGACCAGTACATCCGCTTCGTAGGTGTTCTTGTCTGTGGTGACGCGGCGGGTTTGCGGGTTGATGGCGGTGATGGTCTCCTGACGGAAGTTCACGCCGGGTTTGGCAATGTCGCGGTAATAGAGGCGCACGGCATCTGCCGGTTTACGCCCAAACATGACATCCAGTTTTGAGAAGCCAAAGAAGAAAGAGTCGTTCTTGTCGATCAACGTCAGTTCGAGTTCAGCCCCCATTTCTTGTGAAAGGATCGTGCTTAGTTCCAATCCGCCAAACCCCGCCCCCAATACAACCACTCGTCGTTTCATATTTGCTCTCCTTGTATATATTCTCCGACACCACAGTCGTCACGGCTTGTTATATAAACGTACATGGAACGCACCTTGATGAACAGAGATCACAAAGCCGGTTGAAAATCTATTTACTCAACCTGGCACGCATTACAAAGCGGTTAACGCCCCCAAGGCGGTATTTGTATTCCTCATCGCCGCGCATGAAGTCAAATTCGTAGCGTTTGTTTTCGCAGCACCATTGGATGGTGTTGGCAAGCAAAACCCATCCGGGGGAAAGTTCCATGTGCGCGCGGCCAACGCCGGAGTTATAGCCCCAAAGTTTGCCGTTGTAATCGAAGTTCAGAGAGGCGGCGGTCTTGACGCCATCGATCTCAAGAAAGCCGAGCCAGAGATACCTGGCGGTATGCGCGGCGCGTAAAAAGGCGGTCATCTGTTCGCGCATGGCGGGATGAAGGAATTGAGCCTTGTTCGGGTCTTGGACCATCAGCCCAAAGAAGGCTTCAAGTTCCGGCTCAATGTCTGTAGTTTGATCCACCAACACGAAGCGCACGTTCAAATCTGACTCGGCGGCGCGGCGCATTTTGCGGCGGATCTCGTGGCGCTGTTTCTTTTCCACACGTGAGAGGTATTCTTCAAAGTCGCCGTTCAATGCGATGCGTGGTGTGGGGCGGTAGATTTCTTCGAGATGAGCCCAGCGGCGCTTCACTGCTTCGGCTTTGAATGCGGCGAGGGTGGGAGAGTCGTCGGGGAGGTTGTACCAATCGAGGCTGGACCAGTTATCGGCCAAGTTCGAGGCGAGAAAATCCAACAATCCGGAGATGAATTGGGCATGATCCTCTTTGCGGACGATCACATCCAGATAATCGGATATTTCAATGCTGCCATTCAGGAGGATGCAGGATTTGCCTTCATATTCGGCAATGAAAAGCGGGGCAATGCCGATGAGTTTTCCGCCCTCACGCGCGGTGACGAGGATGAGCTGGGCGTTCTTCCATTCGCCGCCGCCGCGATGCTGCCACCATAATTGTTGATACTCATATCGAAGAAAGGGCGTATCGCTTATGGACTCTTTGAGCAGTTCGTTCCATTCGTGCGCCTGTAATTGAGAAAAATCATTGAGAAGTGTATAGTCCATAGCCGTCGAATTTTACCAGTTATAATGAAGGTGACTTAAGCGATTATCTTACATGCCGTTAGACATCAACCTTTCACCTTTATATCGCGTTCAAGGCCACGAACCTGAAATGCCCGGCATACTGGCAACGCACCCACCCAAGGATGCTGCACGCGGGCGCGAACAGGACCGCCTGATCGTTTATCTCGCCCTGACAGGCAACGCCACCATCACCACAACCGAATACCATCAATTTACCGAAGATATTGCAAGCACCTTCTACAAAACGCCGCGCGCCATCACCAGCGCCCTGCGTGCCTCGGCAGACTGGTTAAACCGTGTTTTGCTCGAACGCAATATGAAGACGAGCAACATCGGTCAATATACCCTTGGCTGGCTGACGCTCGCTGTTGTGCGCGACAACCAATGCACCTTCTCGTTCAACGGACCCATGCATGCCTATGGGTTCACCCAAAGCGGAGCCCGTCACTTCTTTGAACCATCCATATCGGGCAAAGGCTTGGGCTCCAGCCAGGCGATCAGCATCCACTACGCTCAATCAGAATTCAATGCCAACGACATGCTGCTCTTTTGTGCGCGTGTTCCCGGTGCGTGGGCATCGCCGCTTGAGAGCGCCCAACCTTCTTCGTTCGAGGCAATGCGCCGCCGCCTGACCTCGCTTACCACTGAAGACCTCAATGCTGTGCTCATCCAAAGTGCTGAAGGCCCCGGCGCATTTCGCTTTTTCAAAGCAGGCATGGTTGCAGAAAAAATTGAAGCACCCATTGCAGAAATACAACCCCAACCACAGCAGGATGAAGAACCCGCACCGCAAACACCACCCGCCATTCAACAGGACTCTGTCCAGGAACGCGGCTCAGAACAAAGCCCCAGCCTGCCTGCCACACCTGAGCCTCAACCCACGCCAGAAACGGGTGCTCACCTCGTTCAGCCCTCTGCATACACCATACCAGATACATCTGCTCAAACAGAGTCTGCAAGCAATCCGCTTGCAAGTTTGCCGCGTTCGGGCAATACCATTCCGCGCGAGTTCCCCGCATCCATTCCCAGAGCCAAACCTCAGCAGTCCATTTCCCCTGTAACTGCCGCCACAGAGAGCACGCCCATCGAAAAAACTCCTGAAGCGACAGATGAAACTGCACAAGAGGAAGCGGAAGCAGAAA